>NZ_JAKUFV010000005.1:0-248418 GCF_022663595.1 Bacillus cereus group sp. BfR-BA-01360 | reverse complement strand
GAATTGCAAATTGATTTCGATCCTGTTCTTCGAATACACTTTGTAATTTTTGATTCAATTGATTAATTTGTTTTTCAATATCTTGACTCATTTTTTTCCCTCTACCCTTTTACTTTTATCAGATGGTCACATTAGCGAAAAGTATTATGAAGTTCATTATCCATTCTCTCAAACTCGTTAGCTACCGAGTGAATATTATCAATCGATTGTTGAAAGGCAGCAAGAAATTGTCTCGTTAAATCTAAAACTTGTTGATTCGCTTCTTGTGCTTTGAAATTAACAGATAATGTTGTACGTGTCGCCTTTGTTATAGAACGACTTGTTACACTTTGAATCCTGTCAGAAGCTGATCTCATTTTCGTAGCAATTTGAGTTGTTGTTTGTAAATTACTTTGAAATTGTCCCATTCTTTCAAACCCTTCCTATAATTTCCCCAAACATATCCAGGGAATTTCAATAAAATAAATGAACTTTACTTATCAATATCACCTTTTTTAAATACCTATCCAATCTAAAAACTAAGCACGCAATCAAATGAGCCATACAATATAAGTTGTATGGCTCATTCTAAGTTCTTGTTATATAGAGTAGAACGTTTTTTATTTCAAACCGAAATTACGTGATAATTCTTCATCATGAGAAGCAACAGCTTCTGCAGTTTTATTAAGCTGCATATTAATGTCTTGTAATAACTGTGCAAAATTCTGTACTTTTGGTTTTAATTGATTAAACTGTTGGTCAAAGCCTTCAAAAGCACGGCCTTCCCATTCTCCTCTTAATTCATTCTGTAAGTTTTGTAATTGACTTAAAATATCCTCAATTTGATTTGCGCCTTGTCCATATCGGGTTGCTTTTGATTTAAGCTCCTCTGGTGACATACGAATTTGTCCAGCCATTGTTATTCCCCTTTAATACATAACTAATAGAACATATTATTTGGTTAATTTTTACTAATTATATTATAATGTATTATTATAAAATTTAAAATACTTTATCTTTCTACAATAGAAATAAAATAATAATTACAAAGACTATTCTTATTTATTGCTATACATAGCCTATATCGTAATAATTCAAACTATATAAAAAATAACATACTAATGGAAAGGGAATGCTTTATACTTCATTCCCTTATTCTATGTATACCATAAAAATTACTTCGTTTTTTCTTTTAATACATATTCTAACAATTTTTAAAAATAAATTACTTTAGATTTCTTTCCACTCTTTTTATCCATATTTCTTAATAATTTACTTAAAAAAATATATAACTATCATAAAGATACCTAACTGACAAAAAATATATAAATTTGGATGAAGCTTAGGATTAATAAATATAGGTACATAATCTTTCAACAAGAAACCAGAAATTACACCCATTAAATTAGTTCCTGCTGTTGAACCTTTAGAACTATCATATATTTCTTCTAAATCGATTTTCTGTACGAGGAAAATCAAAGGTTGAAAACGAAATGGGCCTCGCATTAATGGCTGTGAATGTAAGAAAATTCACAGCCATTAGCTAAGAGCTATCTGGAGACAACATAAAAAAATAGAGAAATCCGAATTTGAATGAATTCAAATTCGGATTTCTCACTAATTGAAGCTAGTTATGTCCCAACCTCTTTGGATGTATATCTATAAGTATTATTGCGATTTTTTATCAAAAAATAAGTTTAAATCTGTTTTATCTGTATCCTCTGCTAAAGCTTCATGTATAGTATGATTTAATAGTTCCATTTTTTGTTTTTCAAAAAATGGAACACTTATCAAATAAGGCATTCCTGACTTTTCAATGTTTAATATTGTTTGAATTCCACTGCCTGCAATCCCTATACCTAAAATTAGCAGTATTAATCCAAAGAGAAAGCTATCACTGAAAGAGCTTAATCCAATGAAAAATATTAATAAACCTAAGATAATTGGTTTAATGAAATATTTGGTAGATAGCATAGCGCCAGAAATATTTTTTAGAGGAATACTTTGTTGGTCTTTCCCAGCAGGAATAAAACCTAACAATGTATTTGATAAGTTTGTTTTTACAAATCTACTATCGACTTCTACTTTTCCTTTTACCCAAAAGAATAATAAGCTAGTCGAAAATTCCACTGCTTTCATTTTTTGAATACTATTTATACGTATATATTGATTTTGATATATTTTAACATAAATAATATACAGTAGGTATAAATTTTTTTAATATGGTTAAATTCATTTATACTTATTTTTTTGCTTGGTAATATTACAGAGAATCGTATTAAACTTGTGAAAAGATAGCAGTATCAGTATATACACTGATTTGAGAAAATAGAATTAATGGTAATTAAGCATGTTCCCATTTCATAAAAAGTATGCTGTAATAGTGGGAGGACAATGGGTTGTTCTAAGTAGTCAAAGAAGTGGGGAATTGAGGTTGAAAAAGTTTAAGAAGTTTTACTTAGAGATTACGAGTGTGTGTAATCTTGCATGTAGTTTTTGTCCGCCAACAGAACGGCAGAAGCAGTTTCTGTCTGTGGAGGACTTTTCAAAGAGGTTAGACCAAATTAAGCCGCACACAGACTACATTTATTTGCATGTTAAAGGTGAGCCGTTGCTTCATCCTAAAATAGACAAATTGTTAGATTTAAGTCATGAAAAAGGGTTTAAAGTAAATATTACAACGAATGGCACTTTAATTCATAAGAGAAAACATAAATTATTAAATAAACCAGCGTTAAGACAGATTAATTTTTCGCTCCATAGTTTTGATGGACATCCTGGTTCGGAGGATAAGGAAGGGTATGTAAGGAATATTCTTTCTTTTATTCGAGAAGCAACAAGTGAATCGGATTTAATTGTTTCATTAAGATTGTGGAACTTGACGCAAGATAATAAGACAAATCTTGAGAGAAAGCGAAATAGAGAACTGTTAGAGATGATTGAAAAAGAGTTTAGTCTGCCGTACAAAATTGAGGAGAAGATTACACCCGGAAGCGGTATAAAGCTTGCTGATCGGATCTTTATTAACCAAGATTATGAATTTCAGTGGCCCGCTCTTCATGAGGAAGAAGATGATGGAAAAGGATTTTGCTATGGTCTTCGAACACAGGCGGGTATTTTAGCAAACGGAACAGTTATCCCTTGTTGTTTAGATGGTGAGGGCATCATTAATCTTGGAAATATTAATGAGGATTCGTTCTCCAATATTATTGAAGGGGAAAGAGCAAAAAATCTTGTAGATGGCTTTTCAAGAAGAGTTGCAGTAGAAGAGTTATGTCGAAAATGCGGGTATCGTAAAAGATTTGGGAAGTAGAAAACAAGCTCCTTAAGAATGATCATTCTTAAGGGGCTTGTTTTTTATTACTCGTGATACAACTGTCCTAATTCATCAATTAATGAACCTACATAAGAAACAGCCTTGCGGAGTGGATCTGGTTTTGACATATCCACTCCTGCATGCTTCATTAATTCTAGTGGTTCCATCGTTCCGCTGGCGCGCAGTACTTCGAGCCAGCGATTTACTGCGGGTTGTCCTTCTTCTTGAATTAATTGAAATATGGCAGTGGAGGCAGTTAATCTAGCAGAATACGTGTATAAAAAAAAGAGCAATTACGCCCAGGTAATTGCTCATCTGTCTGATCGATAAGACTTAATATACTTTATCTCCATTGAAAATGGAATTTTTCACAACGACATAATCTACAGTACGAATGGATTCTAATTTTGTTCCACCAGCATATGAAATAGAAGATTGTAGATCTTGTTCCATTTCAATTAAAGTATCTTTTAAAGAACCTTTATGTTCAACAAACATTTTTTTCCCTTCAACGTTCTTTCTCTCACCTTTTTGGAATTCAGAAGCCGAACCGAAATATTCTTTATACAGTTTTCCATCTTTTTCAATAGTTTCTCCTGGAGACTCTTCATGACCAGCAAATAGAGAACCAATCATAACCATAGTTGCTCCAAATCGAATGGATTTTGCGATATCCCCGTGTGTACGAATGCCTCCATCAGCAATAACTGGCTTACTTGCAGCTTTTGCACACCAGCGAAGTGCAGCTAACTGCCATCCACCAGTTCCGAATCCAGTTTTAATTTTTGTAATACAAACTTTACCAGGCCCAATCCCTACTTTTGTAGCGTCAGCACCAGCATTTTCGAGTTCTCTCACTGCTTCTGGTGTTCCAACGTTTCCAGCGATAACGAAGCTTTCTGGTAAATATTTTTTTATATGTTGAATCATTTGAATAACGGCATTTGAATGACCGTGTGCAATATCTATTGTAATGTACTCAGGTGAAAGCTGTTCAGCAGCTAACTGCTTTATAAATTCATACTCTTCTTCTTTAACCCCAACGCTAATAGAAGCAATTAATCCTCGTGATTGCATATCTCTAACGAATGCCATGCGTGTTTCAGGTTGAAAACGATGCATGATATAGAAATAATTATTTTCTGCTAAGTACGTTGCGATTTTCTCATCAATAATTGTCTGCATATTTGCAGGCACGACAGGTAATTTAAATTTATGTTTTCCTAAAGTGATACTTGTGTCACATTCAGAACGGCTATTTACAATGCATTTTGCAGGAATTAATTGAATATCTTCATAGTCGAATACATTTTCCATATTTTACACCCCTAAATACGAATAATTTTGTTGTCAATTGTAAAAAATGTTCGCCCTAATTGGTAATGTACATCATTTTATTAAAGAAGTCAAAGTTTTTTAGTCTATTTTTTAGGGTTTTACAGAAGAAAATCCGGAGAAAACGGTTTAATATCGAATTAAATTATTAATTCAATTAAGAATGTTCGTGTTTAATAGTAGATGTTATTTGTTAAAAATTTTTAATTAAAAATATTGTAAGAAACTATTTGTTACACTCGTATATATAAGTAAAGGAGGGAGAAGGTATGAATGATAAGGAATTAGTGGGCGAATTGAAAAATCAAAATATAGAAGCATTAGATCAAGTTATTCTTCAGTATAGTAGGCTTATATATGGCGTTATAGGAAGTATATTAGGAGAAAATCACGAAAGAGTTGAAATTGAGGAATGCTATAACGATGTTCTTTTCATTCTGTGGTATAAAATAGATCATTTTCAAATTGAAAAGGGACAATTTAAGAACTGGATTATTTCGATTGCGAAGTTTAAGGCGTTAGATTATAAAAGAAAGTTTAAGCGAAAATTGATAGAACAAACAATGGAACGTTGCATTTTACAAGATAAAGAAGATGTAGAACAAGTTTTGTTGAAAGAGGAAGAAAAAGAATTTGTTTTAGAGGCCATTCAACGACTTGATCAGGTGGACTATCACATTTTTTATCGAAGATATATTGCAGATGAGAGTATAAAGCAGATTTCTGAAGAACTACATATGAGTACGAGTGCCATTTATACAAGATTGTCTAGAGGAAGGGAAAAATTAAAAAAGGGAATGGAGGGATATTATGAGGTATGAAAATGGCCTAGATCAAGTTGTTTTGGAGCAGTGGGATGAACGACAAATAGCTCATTTTGAAGAAATAGGAGAGCGTTTGATTGGGAATTTGGAAGAGAAGAAAAAAGATATTAAAAAGCAAATTGCAAGGGAAAATTTACGAGAGATAGAAAGAAAAGCACATTATGAGCTAGAGGAGGATGAATATATCGAATTACAGTTTCAAGCGAGTGCGACAGGGGGCTACTACTTAGGATCTCTTTTATGCTCCGCGGACTATTTTGCTATGCCATTAGTACTTGTCGATGTAGGAAATCGATTTGTCGTTTTTGGGACAAAACATAAAGTTATGATTTACGAAGTGAAAGAAATGTATCAACTGCAAAGAGAATATATTATTGATTACAATAATATCTCTAAATATTATTACAAAACAAAAAAGGACCGTACGATATTATGCTTTAAGGCAAAAAAGGATAAATATAATCAACTAAGAGAGTGTTCAAATTGGCTCTTATATGGTTATCTACAAGGAAGAATTAACATGATGATAGACCGATCAGATCGAGATGTGATTGCGAAATTTTTTGATCGTTATTGTCAAATTGATTATTAGCATAGTGGTAGTTTAATAAGAAAGAAGAGATTGTCTCCAAAAGCTTGTGTTTAACGACCTTTTGGGACAATCTCTTATATATGATTTATGAACAATGGGAGGAGAAAGAATTATAGTAAATGTAGGAATTGTTATCATAAATATATTTAACTAAGTGAAATATAGTTTCCATTTATAACTAGATGTTTAACATTTTGTTTTAGGTTTTCGTAATCATTTTTTGGATCAAATAAGTCTTTTTCAAATACAACAAATGATGCTCGTTTACCCGGTTCAATGCTACCGAATAGATTTTCATTTCGATTTTGTTTAGCAGCTTCAATTGTAATAGCTCGAATACCTGTAATTAAATCAATATTTTGTGGACGATCATCTTTCACTTTTGTTTCAGTATCATCTTTTCTAGTTACCGCTTTATATACTCCATAAAGTGGTCTAGTTGGCATATTACAAGCATCACTGTGAATAGATAAATCAAAATGATCATCATCTGTTACATCTTTTAGACGTAAGAAGTTTTGAGTTAGAAAATGTTTTGGATATAATCCTGCTTTGTCCCACATTGGCCAAATATCCATATAAGCAGGAAGAGCTGAAATACTAATAGATAAGTTATTAGCTCGTACGAATTCAAAAAATTCGTCATTCGAAAAAGCAAAGTGTTGGATGGACATTTTATAATCATCTCTAGGAGCTTTAGTTAATAATTCTTTTAATTTTTTTGCTAACGTTAGTTGTGATAGATCACCTTGGGAGTGAATATAAAAGTCATATCCATTTTTCCAGAATGGTAGAAAATCTTCGACAAAAGTTTCAATATTATGACCTTTAAAATCGTAATTCCATTTCCCAACTTCTCCATTTGTTAAAGGTTCGGATAACATGATTTGATGATCAATTACAGCACCATCGAAGAAGAATTTTAAGGCTTTCATTATTTTAAAGTCATCTGTATCGTATTTTGACATCATGTTATCTATATATTCGAAAGTTTTTTGGTTATCGTTATCAAATTGATTATTAACATGTTGATAGTTTGTTAAAAAGGACATATGAATAGGGTAATCTTCATTACTGAAGCCTTGATAAAATTCAATTTCATTTTCTAAACCTGATGTGCCGCCACCCATATATTCTGCAGTAGCAATAATACCGTTCACTTTTGCGTTTTCTAAATATAAATTTTTCCCTTTTTCTAGATTGTCATTATTATAGAGAATTGGTGCTAAATAGCTGATATAAGGCATATAGGCTGTTTCGGTAAAGACGCCATTATAATTACCATCTTCAGTTAATCCACAACCAAATGTCTCTTTAGGAATTTTGTTAAATCCGAATTTTTCCATTGAACAAGTATTCATTACTGCACCATGACCTGTTCCATAGAGTAATACAACAGGTTTTTGATTTTCTAATTGATCAAGCTCTTTAGCAGTGATTGTACCGTGGCGCTGCTTATTATATCCGAAGAATAAAAAGGAATCTTTTTCTTTTTTAGCAACTTCTTTTTCTAATCGATTCATCATATCTTCAGGAGTGAGGCAAGCAGGCGCTACACCATATTTCCCAAAATCCCAATGTTTAAAATCAATTAAAGTACAATTTCCTAAAAAGTAGGAAGTAAGCATAGGATGTGAATGAGGTTCGACAAATCCTGGATATAAGTAATCATTTTCATAAGTCATTATTTTTTCAGCTTCAGGATATTTGTTAACAAGCTCTTCAAAATTACCAGTTTCAATGATTTTTCCGTTTTCTTCTACTACTCCTGTAGCAGTTGAAAAGTCATCGTCCATTAAATAAACTTTTTGTCCTTTGAAGATTTTCATTTTGTATCATCCTTTTCTGAATTATTTTTAATACCAGTAGTTCCTAATAGAAAGAGTACTGATATCAATCCCATAGTGTATAGAGCATATTTAGTAGATTGAATACGGCCCTGCGAGTTAACTTCTAATAATGTTTGTTTTTCTCGCTTAGTTAGAGGTACTGTATTAAATTGGTGAAGTAAATCGGCATCACTTTTGAAGGTGATTCTTTCATTTTGAATCTGTGATTTTACTTGTTCTGAAAGGTTAGATCCTTTTTGAATGGCAGAATCCCAACCAGCAGATAATGAAAACAACATGACCATTCCTAATATTGCTACACCGATTGCTTGACCAATATTACGTGAAGTTGTTTGAATCCCACCAGATTGCTCAGCATCTCGAGTATTAATTGCTGTAGCAACAATTGTTGAGCTTTGTGAACTGATAAGTCCCATTCCAATCCCTGCTATAATTAATCCGAAATACATAAGTTTACTAACGCCATTTGGTAATAAAGAGATACTCATAGGAATCACCCCTATACCAAGTAAAAGATACCCAAGGCGTAATAAATATTTAGGATGAACATGAGGGAAATATTTTGGTGTAAGTAAAGAGACTAAAAACATAGGTAATCCCATAAATCCCATAGCAAATCCTGTTTGTAAGGCGTTAAAGCCGTTAACAATCTGTAGATAAGGATTGACGATCATAATCATTCCACCTAGATAGAAGAAAACGATCGCAGAAGCATATAGGCCCTCCCGTACTTGGGCATTTGAAGTAAAGGAAGATGGAATTAATGCGCAACCATGTTTTTTCTCAACATATTTTTCTACTTTTAATA
This sequence comes from Bacillus cereus group sp. BfR-BA-01360, assembly GCF_022663595.1. Taxonomy (NCBI): domain Bacteria; kingdom Bacillati; phylum Bacillota; class Bacilli; order Caryophanales; family Bacillaceae; genus Bacillus; species Bacillus cereus group sp. BfR-BA-01360. The sequence goes on along the minus strand of NZ_JAKUFV010000005.1, from coordinate 239,714 downwards.
AAAAGCTCAGTATAATAAGTCCTAGTATAGCTAGTGGTAATGAAGGTGAGTATCCAAACACTGTGAATGGAGCGTTAATGGGTTGAACTAATCCCCAAACATTTATTTTTGAGATCCCAATTAAAAATAAAAAGAGACCACAAGCGGCAATCATGATACCTAGATAATCTAAACGTAATTTTGATGATGATTTTGGGATTTTAGGAATTATGCTAGAAGCAATTAAAACGATAGCGAAATAAGTTGCTAAAAAACCAAATGCTATTCGAAATCCAAAATTATCAATTAAGATTCCTGCTATAATTGGTCCGGCTGCAGAAGCAATCCCTGTTGCTGCACCGATTGCCCCAAACGCAAATGCACGTTCTGTTCTAGTTTTGTATATTCCCGGGATCATTCCTAATACAGAGGGAATCATCAAACTAGCACCTAACCCAACAACGAGCCTTCCCCCCCATGTGAATAACATTATATTTTGGGAAATTGCCAACATCACTTCTCCAACAAATATAAGAGCTGCTCCAATTCGAAAGTTTTTATTCCAACCGATGATAATTCCTAACATGCCACCAACAACCATAAATGCTCCTGCACAAAGCGAGTAAACCATATTGGCTAGTTGAATATCATTCATTGAAGCATTCAATGCTGAAATTAACGAATTTGTTGCAACACTTAGGACAGAATTATCGGCAGATGTTCCAATTTGTGCACACATTAAAACTAATAGCGGTGCCATCAAAAATGTTTCTTGTTTTTCCTGAGCCAGTTTCATAAAGCTAACGTCCCTTCCATGTTAATTACCTTCATTTTGCTTGCAAGCAAATTAGCTGTATTCTTTCTTACTAATATGGGTTTATTTTAGGATATAATCATCATATGAGAAATAATTCATTTTACCGTAGTTCCGGTAAAATAAGGAGAAGTCTGTATGAATACTAGGCAAAAAAAATTAGCAGAAATGTTATTGGATCATAAAGGGGATTATCAGGTCATTGATTACTACAAACAAAAATTAGCCTGTTCAGAAAAAACAATTCGGAATGATTTAAAAGTGATTCAAGAATTTATTTCGAATCATCATATCAAGGCGTCTCTTAGTAAGATACCCGGCAGAGGAGTTTGTTTATCCTTAATGGATGAAGAGGTAGAACATCTAGAATACTTATTGGATATTTATCGACTTCAAATTGACTCACGTTATGCTTTATTTTACGACACTTTTCATAAATTGTTATTTAGTCCTACTGCGATTTCTATTCCTGAGTTGGCAGAAAGGGTGTTCTCAAATCCAAATACGATTAAGTATGAACTCAAGCATTGGGAAACCCTATTGGACAACTTTTCATTAAGTCTAAACAAAAGAAAGGGTTTAAGAATTACCGGTGATGAAAAAAAAATTCGCTTGTTCGCACTGTACTATTTTTTTGGTTTTTCAAATAATGCCTTTTCTTATGAATTTATGAGAGCTCCAAAAGAGCAAATAGATTATGTCCATCAGCACTTTATTTCTCAACTTTTAAACGAAATGAAAGTCACCTTCACTTCAAATGCTGTTTTGCATCTTGCTATGTATTTAAAAATAATGATTGGACGTTTGGAAATTCAATGTCCCATTACAACTCATTATCAAACAAAAGTTCAGGATCATGAAATGGAGTCTATCAATTTGGTTCAAAAGTTATTTTTACAACATTACAAGATGCCTTTACCGAAGGAGGAATGTATGTTTCTTTTAAATCTCATGCAGATTGGTACGAAGCAACTTACAATGGAGCAAATTCAGAATTTCCAACCTACCGCTATTGTGAAAGGCGCTATTGAGTCTTTTATTAAAGAGCTAAAAAAGATAATCGCTTGTTCTCTTGATTCGTTAACGATTAAAGCACTCCAAGTAGAATTTGATCGCGCTATCACTCGGTCGACGAATGGAATTCGCGTAATCAATACACTTTATAATGAAATCATACAAAAAGATCCCTTTTTATTTGGGATTATCAGTTTTATATTTAGATCAACGCCAACTTTAAAAGCACTGAATTTTAATCGAATGGATATAAGCCGTTTTGTCATGATCATCAAAAATAATATTGATCAATTTTTCCTTGAATATCCAAAGCTGAATGCGGCGCTTATATCTAATACGGGACTTGATCAATTGTTTTATGCAAAACAAACAATTGAAAAGTATCTTCCATTTGTAAAAATCAATCATTTTCTGTCTCCAAAACAGTTAGAAACGTTTGCGATACCAATTGATTTTGTCATCTCTTTTGAATATTTAAGTCACTCCATTTATCCAACTGTTTATACGGATTATTTGCTTACCTATGAGAAATTGATGATTTTAAAACGAAAAATACAAGATATTACCTCCAATGACAATGATTTAAAAGAAACCGTTTATCCATCAGTCTTATTATCGAAAAATACTATTTATTATTTAGTGGATTTAAAAGCTTTTCTAACAAAATTTTTTAATGAACAGAATTATAAAATCGATGCATCACTTGTTCAAGATATGATTGATCAAGCTGCTTTTACAATTGAAGATACGCTGTATGTTATTTTGTTTTCACTAGATATTGGTAAGAGAGAGAAAATCATTTTCCAGTTAAGAAGACAATTAATTGTTGGAATGAATCAAGTCGTAAATGTTATTGTTTTCGTTGCCGACTTAAATGAAGTGTATAAATTTTATGGTAGACCTGATATTCTTTTCACGAGAATCAATTAATTTTAACGGTTTATCATAATTAAGAATTCTCCTTAAGTGAATATAGAATATAAAAGAGTATTTGCCTTTTTAAGAAGAACATGTAAATTGAAATCAGTTTACTTCATTTGATTATTTCTCAATGCAAGTACTAAAAATAATACAAAACTATTCTATGAAATAGTCATGATACAATGGATATATGGTATAAAATGTAAGATGGTGGCTTGGGGGGATAAACATTTGGGGGAGGATATGTGGTATAATTTTAAAAGTTTATAATGAATGAAATATGGAGGACTATACTTATGGCAATACTTGTAACGGGTGGAGCAGGATATATTGGTAGTCACACATGTGTAGAGTTGTTAAATAGCGGTTATGAAATTATCGTAGTAGATAATCTTTCTAATAGCTCAGAAGAAGCAATCAATCGTGTGAAGGAGATAACAGGTAGATCGTTTCCATTTTATAAAGAAGACGTTTTAAATCGTGAAGCACTTCATGCAATTTTTGAAGAAAATACGATTGAAGCGGTGATTCATTTTGCTGGCTTAAAAGCAGTGGGAGAATCGGTTGAAATTCCGCTTACGTATTATCATAATAATATTACAAGCACATTAGTGTTATGTGAAGTGATGGAAAAGCATAATGTGAAAAAGATGATCTTCAGCTCATCTGCAACAGTATACGGTATTCCAGAGACATCACCAATTACAGAAGACTTCCCGTTAAGTGCAACCAATCCATACGGTCAAACGAAATTAATGATTGAACAAATTTTACGCGATGTCGTTGTGGCAGATCCAGAATGGAGCGTAGTATTACTTCGATACTTCAACCCATTTGGTGCTCATGAAAGCGGGCGCATTGGAGAAGACCCAAATGGTATTCCGAACAACTTAATGCCGTATGTAACACAGGTAGCAGTTGGGAAATTAAAAGAATTAAGTGTATTCGGAAATGATTATCCAACAAAAGATGGCACAGGTGTACGTGATTACATTCATGTTGTGGACCTAGCAAATGGCCATGTGAAGGCTCTTGAAAAGGTGCTCAAGACAACAGGAATAGATGCCTATAACCTTGGAACAGGAACGGGTTATAGTGTATTAGAAATGGTGAAAGCTTTTGAGAAAGTTTCCGGAAGAAAGGTACCTTATAAAATTACAGAGCGCCGTCCTGGAGATGTGGCAATATGTTATGCAGATGCATCGAAAGCAAAAAGAGAACTAGGATGGGAAGCAAAACGTGGACTCGAGGAAATGTGTGCGGATTCTTGGAGATGGCAAGTTAATAATAAAAATGGGTATCGAGAAGAGGAATAAAAAACATACTAAGATTAGTAGCACAGACCATGACTATGGTCTGTGCTACTATTTTTTTATAGTAGAAGTGAGGAATAAATCGGAGGCAGCCTTTTTCGTTACATAAAATCAGACTTCCATCCATTTTCCTTGTTTCTTTAGTAAGTTTAAAAATAAGAGAATCTCACAGGAATTTCATACTTTTTGTGAGGAAATTTAGTAACATAAAAGAGGTTATTGATTTCGTTATTTTAAAATAGGGAATGGGAAGGAATGACGGATATGGTAAAGATATTAGTTTTAGGGGGAACACGTTTTTTTGGCAAACGGTTAGTTGAGAAACTGTTGCAAGAGAAACATGAGGTGACGATTGCAACGAGAGGGGTAACAGCAGATGAGTTTGGCAATCGCATAAAGAGGCTTATTGTAAATCGTGAAGATGAGGAAATGCTGCAAGAATTATTGGATGGAGAGTTTTATGATGTTGTGTACGATAATTTATGTTATAACCCTAATACAGCAAAAATAATATGCAATGTCCTGCAAAAGAAAGTAGGAAAATATATTATGACGTCTTCAATGGCTGTTTATGAGCCAGCATTATCTCTGAAGGAGGATGATTTTGATTCGTATCAATATCCAATTGTTTATGGAGATAGAAAGGATTTCTCTTATGAAGAAGGGAAGCGATTAGCAGAAGCTGTTCTATTTACATATGCGACATTTCCAGTTATAGCGGTTCGATTTCCGGTTGTAATCGGAGAAAATGATTATACAAAGAGGTTGCAGTTTTATGTAGATCATATTGTAAAACAAACCCCTTTTGGAGTGGAGGATATAGAGGGAAGAATGTCCTTTATACATGAGAAAGAAGCAGGAGATTTTCTAGCATGGCTTAGTACAATAGAGACGGAAGGGCCGATTAATGCATGTAGTAATGACACGATTTCTATGCGTGAAGTGATTGAATATATTGAGGAACATACAGGTATAAGAGCCTATATTGAAACAAAGAGAGATCCTATAGCCCCATATAACGAAATACTAAATTGTACGCTTGATAATACGAAAGCAAAAGAGTTAGGATTTCGATTTAATTGGGTAAAAACGAATATAAATGATGTACTGCAATATTATATTGAACAGCTAAGGTAATTTATACATAAATCCCCCGGTGGCAATCCAGGGGATTTTGGAGGATTTCGATGATACTAGTTTACATTACCAAATTTACCTTATACGCATGACTAACGTTTCTGTGATTGAATTGCTTGTAAATACTTTTCATTCACACGGTCCCAATTGACCGTATTCCACCAATTTGTAACGAATTCTGGACGACGATTTTGATACTTCAAATAATAAGCGTGCTCCCATACATCGATTACAAGTAGCGGAATTTTTCCTTCCTGTAGTGGTGTATCTTGATTTGGTGTACTCATAACAGAGAGTTGTTCCCCATCCAGTACAAGCCATCCATATCCACTTCCGAATCGACTAATGGCCGCTTTGGAAAGCTGATCTTTGAAGTTATCAAAGGTATTAAAGTAATAATCAATGACTTTTGCAACGTCTCCATTAGGTTCGCCTCCGCCTTTCGGACTCATGACCTCCCAAAAAAGGCTGTGGCAGTAATGCCCACCACCATTATTTCTGACTGCTGTCATAATATCGGGTGGTAGTTCATTTAAATGGCTCAGTAATTCTTCTAAAGGCTTGTTCTGCAATTCTTTATAATTTTCTAAAGCAGCATTTAAATTTTTAACATATGTTGCGTGATGCTTTCCATGATGAAGCGCCAAAGTGTCACCATCAATGTAGGGCTCTAATTCATCATAGTCATATGAAAGCTTAGGCAAATGAAATGAAGACATAAACCTCCCCCCCTTTTCTTCTGAAGTTGCCCATGGTAAAAAAAATTTACCTAACTCAAAAATACACTTGTTTTTTGAATAAGTCAACAATAAAACAAACAATTCTATTTATTTTCTGAAAAGGATTGTTTGTTAATAATGTAAAATAATTTGGTTTGTTCCTACGTTTCTTTTTGCTTATACTGTAAAATAGTAGCGTTTTGTTGAAACAAAAGGAGATTTTTTATGAATAAAATGAGGGTATTAATAGATGAGGCAAGAAAATTTATTACAACTTGCTATCAAGAACTCGGTAAAGAAAAACAAATAGAAGAACGTATGAATCAAGTTGTGTTGGAAATCGAGCAGACAGGTACATATGAACATACTTTTGAGGAACTAGTTCATGGGGCACGGATGGCCTGGCGAAATAGTAATCGATGTATTGGAAGACTGTTTTGGAATAAAATGCATATATTGGATGCTCGGGAGATCAATGATGAGGAAGGTGTATATCGTGCACTAATTCATCATATTCAATATGCGACAAATGGTGGGAAAATTAGGCCAACCATTACGATTTTTAAGCAGTATAGAGATGAACAGAATCATATTCGCATCTATAATCACCAATTAATTCGCTATGCAGGATATAAAACGGAAACAGGTGTGATTGGAGATCCGCATTCCTCTTCCTTTACATCTTTTTGCCAGAAACTAGGATGGAGTGGGGAAGGAACGAATTTTGATGTGTTACCACTTGTATTCTCAATTGATGGGCAAGAACCTGTATATAAGGAGATTCCGAAAGAAGAAGTAAAAGAAGTAAATATTGAACATCCAGAATACCCATTCTCCTCTCTTAGAGTGAAGTGGTATGGTGTACCGATGATTTCAGATATGCGTTTAGAAATTGGCGGAATTTCTTATACAGCAGCTCCTTTTAATGGATGGTATATGGGGACTGAGATTGGTGCTCGTAATTTAGCTGATGTGGATCGTTATCATTTACTGCCAGCTATTGCAGAAATAATGAATTTAGATACAACTAGAAATAGTACGTTATGGAAAGATAAGGCGTTGGTCGAGTTAAATATAGCTGTCTTATATTCATTTAAAAAACAGGGAGTAAGTATCGTTGATCACCATACAGCAGCGCAGCAATTTGCTCAATTTGAAAAACAAGAGGCGGCATGTGGTCGCGTTGTGACTGGAAATTGGGTATGGCTAATTCCGCCATTATCGCCAGCTACCACTCATATATATCATAAACCTTATCCAAACGACATTTTGACCCCTAATTTTTTTCATAATGTTAAGAAATAAAAATGAATCACGAATATCATTTTATCCAAAATGTAAAGAGCTCGTTCAAAACATAACTTTTGGACGAGCTCTTTTTGCATTTTTTAGTAGAAGCAAAGTTTTGTGTCGAATTGCTCATATAGGCTGCTTTATGGGACAAACCTTTTTATTAATCCAATTCTTTTCCTTTCGTTTCAGGAACGCATATAAACATGGTGAGAAGGCCTAGTGGATAAATGATAAAGACAAGGGATAGAGCACCAAATAAATTACCGCCTGTCGCCAATAATCCAATAATAACTGGTCCCAATCCAGCTAAGCCGCGTCCAGTACCGAAAATAAAGTTTTCAGCTGTGGAACGTGCTTCGGATGGATAGTTTTCAGCTAATATTGCTCCGAATCCTCCCATCATGCCGTTTGCAAAGAAACCAAGTAAGGCGCTTCCCCACAGTAATAATGTTGCGTCTGTAAAGAGGAAAAAGTAAATCAAACAATATATAGTACCGCCTATATAATAAAGGGAAAATGTTTTACGGCGTCCAATTTTATCAGCCAAAATGCCAAATGTTGCGATTCCAATTAACATTCCAATTGTAGAAATGAACATCCAGCCGCTTGCTTTTGCCAATGTATAGTTATATTTATTTGCTAAAATTGTAGGCATCCATGTAAAAATACCATAGTATCCAAAGTTTTGGATGAAAGACATAATAATAAGTCCAATTGTTGTCATCGTTACTTTTTTACTAGAAAATAGCTTACGTAAAGGAAACTTCTTCATATGTTGGAGCTCTTCTGCTTCCATAGCTGTTAAAGTTCCTTGGCGCTCTTTTTGTAACAATTCTTTTTTATATAGTTGTTTTTGTTCCCAAATTTTCGGTTCACTTAAGCTTTTACGAACATATATGGCAAGTAAAGCTGGGATGAGACCAAATAAGAAAACAGCTCTCCAGCCGAAGTGTGGAACGATAAAGGCTGGAAGGAGTGAAGCAACGAGTACTCCAAACTGCCATCCAAGTGCAACAACGGAAGTTGCTTTTGCCCGCATTTCCTTAGACCATGTTTCTGTTACAATCGCCATTCCGATACCAAATTCTCCACCAACACCCATTCCTACTAGAAAACGAAGTATTAATAATTGCCAATATTCTGTTGTGAAATAAATGAGTGCAGTTGCAAGTGAAAATAATAAAATAGTAAAAGCCATTGTTCGAATGCGACCCAATAAGTCAGCGATAAATCCAAATAAATAGGAACCAATTAGCATCCCAATAGTTGTTGCTAATGTAAGGTTTCCGCCTTCTACTGGTGTTAAGTGAAATTCTTTCAAAATGTAAACGAGTACGAAGGATAGAAGTAACATATCTAATCCCTCTGCTGCATACCCTAATGCAGAGCCAAACAATGTTTTATAACGTTTTGCTTTTGATTCATTTGTTATGTCCATTATTACTCCCCCTTACTTTTATACAGTCACTATGGAAGAATAATAAAAGGCCTTCTCACGTCAGTTGTGTGAGAAGGCCTAAAGAGCAGGCGTATCCATTGAAAAGAATGGGCCTGCTTTTTTTATATTCCGACTTCCTTCTCAACCTCACGGGGTTGTGTTAAAGGACTGCAATTAAATTACCTTATTATTAGCACTCTTCGATTCTATTGTCAAATATGAAAGATAGTTTTTAAGGATATTATTGTGAAAGATTATAAATGATAGATGATTTTCCTTGACGTTCACTTCATTATTTTTCGATAATAAAATGAACAAAATAAATAAAGGAGGACTAAAGATGTTAGATTTAGTACTCATGATGATTGAGCGCGTTGGATTAATTGTTATATTAGGTTTTTTACTTTCGCATATTCGAATTTTTCGACACCTCCTTCATAAACAAGATGGATATAAGGATAAGCTTATGCTAATTTGTATTTTTTCATTATTTACAATTGTAAGCAATTACACAGGAATTGAAATTGCAGGAAATACAATTATGAATGAAAATTGGTTACAAGGCGTTTCCTCGTCAAGTACGATTGCAAATACGCGTATTATGGGTGTCGGAATTAGCGGTTTACTAGGGGGACCCATTGTCGGAATTGGTGTTGGGTTTATTTCTGGTATTCATCGCTATATGCTAGGGGGGACGACAGCTTTTAGCTGTGCTATTTCATCTATTTTAGCAGGGATCATTACAGGATATATTGGCCGAATTTTTCAAAAGTATAATCGTACAGTTACACCTAAGTATTCAGCGTTTTTAAGTGTGGTTATTGTTTCGGTGGAAATGGTTATGATTTTATTTATTGTGAAAGATGGATGGAATATAGTGAAAACGATTGCGATGCCGATGATTTTTGTAAATGGTTTTGGTAGTTTTATTTTACTTTCCATGGTGCAAGCAATTTTGCGACAGGAAGAGAATGCAAAGGCATTACAAACGCATAAAGTGCTTCGAATTGCTGATAAAACATTACCTTACTTTCGTCAAGGGTTGACAGAAGAATCATGTAAACATGTGGCACAAATTATCCATCGTTTTACGGGAACGGATGCGGTATCCTTAACAGATACAAAAAAAATATTAGCACATGTGGGATTAGCATCGGATCATCATATCCCTTCGCATAGTTTAATTACGGGATTATCAAAAAAAGTATTACATACAGGGAAAATAATGAAGGCGAAATCAAGAGAAGTCATTAACTGTCAGCATGAAGACTGTCCATTACAAGCGGCAATTGTTATTCCTTTAACATCGCACGGCAATACAATTGGGACATTAAAGTTATATTTTAAAAATCCAAATCAGTTAAGTCGTGTGGAAGAGGAACTAGCAGAAGGATTAGCAAAAATTTTCTCGACCCAGCTTGAATTAGGGGAAGCAGAGCTTCAAAGTAAATTGCTTCAAGATGCTGAAATCAAAGCGTTACAAGCACAAATTAACCCACATTTCTTATTTAATGCGATTAATACAGTTTCAGCACTTTGTCGTACAGATGTAGAAAAAGCAAGGAAGCTCTTACTACAGCTTAGCGTCTATTTTCGTTGTAACTTACAAGGAGCGCGGCAGCTGTTGATTCCACTAGAGCAAGAGCTGAATCATGTGAATGCGTATTTATCGTTAGAGCAAGCGAGATTTCCAAATAAATATGAGGTTAAAACCTATATAGACGAAGGATTAAAGACAATGTTAATTCCACCATTTGTGCTTCAATTGTTAGTTGAAAATGCTCTTAGACATGCATTTCCGAAGAAGCAACCGATTTGCCAAGTAGAAGTGTATGCGCACGTTGAAGATGATTTGATTCATTTTAAAGTGAAGGATAACGGTCAGGGGATTGAACAAGAGCGTTTAGAACAATTAGGAAAAGCTGTTGTAACATCCAAAAAAGGAACAGGTACAGCTTTATATAACATTAACGAACGGTTAATAGGGTTATTTGGGAAAGAAACGACACTTCATATTCAAAGTGAATTACAGAAAGGAACCGAAGTTTTCTTTGCAATTCCGATTCAATATGTAGAGGGGGAAGGAAGTAGTGGTAAAGGTATTAGTAGTAGATGATGAAATGTTAGCAAGAGATGAGCTGAAATATTTATTACAACGAACGAAAGAAGTAGATGAAATTGAAGAGGCAGATTGTATAGAAGATGCTTTAGAAATATTGATGGATGATAAACCAGATATTGTTTTTTTAGATATTCAGCTTTCAGATGATAACGGATTTGAAATTGCAAACATACTAAAAAAGATGAAAAGTCCGCCAGCTATTGTATTTGCGACAGCATATGATCAATATGCATTACAAGCATTTGAAGTCGATGCATTAGATTATATTTTAAAGCCATTTGATGAAGAACGCATCGCACAAACATTAAAAAAATATAAAAAGAGAAAGCAAAGTGAAATAGAAAAGAAGGTAGATATGAAAGTACCGGATGTAACTGCTGAGATGCATAAACTTGCACTTCCAATCGAAGAATCCATTGTTCTTGTAAGTATGGAAGATATTGTCTATGTAGGACTGGTAGATGGAAAAGTAACTGTAAAGACAATTCGAGAAACATATGTAACTCATGATACGCTTGTTATTTTAGAGAAAAAATTACCACAAACGATGTTTATGAGAGTTCATCGTAGTTTTATTGCAAATGTAAATCATATTTCAGAAGTACAACCTTGGTTTAACTCTACTTATAATTTAATTATGAAAGATGGATCGAAAGTACCAGTAAGTCGTACATATGCAAAGGAATTAAAAAAACTGCTTCGTATTTAAGAAGCAGTTTTTGTATTTCATCCTGTAATTTTTGTAACTGATTCTCCATATTCGACGTTCCGATTTGTAAACGCTTACCTAAGCGTTTACATCATATACAATAAAGGTACCAAATCGAAAGAGGTGGCCAAAATGAGTACAAAAAAAGTATATAGTTTTTTATCACAAGCATTTATTTTTTCAGCTATTATGTTAGTTTCTCATATGATTGCATCACATTTACCAATTCCAATGCCTTCTTCAGTAATTGGATTAGTCATTTTATTTAGCTTATTATGCTTAAAGATTATTAAATTGGAACAGGTTGAGTCACTTGGAACGGCATTAACAGGCATTATCGGCTTCTTATTCGTTCCATCTGGAATTTCCGTTATCAATTCTCTTGGGGTAATGGGGCAATATTTTGTACAAATCATCACTGTAATTGTTGTTGCAACAGTTATTTTATTAGCAGTAACAGGTTTATTTGCTCAATTTATTCTAGGAAAAGGTGGAAAAGAACCGATAGATACAAAACAATTAGACACTTTAGGTAAAGGACATAAGCACGGAAAAGTTGCGTAATAGATTGTATACGTGGTTAGGAGGTAATGGACATGGCAAGTACAATGACTCCATATTTCGGAATTGTTGTTTCATTAATTGCATACGGGATCGGAACATTCTTATTTAAGCACTCAAAACAATTTTTCTTATTTACACCGCTATTTGTAGCAATGGTATTAGGGATTGGCTTTTTAAAGGTTGGAAATTTCACATTTGAAGAATATAATACTGGTGGTAAAATCATTAGCTTCTTTCTAGAGCCAGCTACAATTGCTTTTGCAATTCCATTATATAAACAAGCTGATAAATTGAAAAAATATTGGTGGCAAATCTTATCTGCTATCATTGTCGGTTCTATTTGTTCAGTAGTGGTTGTGTTCATTGTTGCAAAAGCTATTCATTTAGATACAGCTATTATGAATTCTATGTTGCCACAAGCAGCAACAACAGCAATTGCATTGCCTTTATCAGAAAGTATCGGTGGTATTCCAGCCATTACATCTTTTGCTGTTATCTTTAACGCGGTAATTGTATATGCGCTTGGAGCATTATTCTTAAAAACATTTAGGGTCAAAAATCCAATTGCGAAAGGATTAGCATTAGGAACAGCAGGACACGCACTCGGCGTTGCAGTCGGAATTGAAATGGGTGAAGTGGAAGCAGCGATGGCAAGTATTGCAGTAACAGTAGTTGGGGTTGTAACAGTTGTTGTTATTCCATTGTTTATGCCGCTGATTGCGTAATCAGATATCAGTTTAATCCTGATAGAAGCAAGCTATTTGTAGAACAGATTTCTACTGATAGCTTGCTTTTTATGTTACAGTAGTGGTATGACCTATTTTATTTTTCCTTAAATCTTTATTAATACTTTATATAATGCGTTCTGAAAAGGACTATTATATTGTAAAATAGAAAGGAAAGGCCAGATCTTAATCTAGCAGAAAGAAGATAAGAAATGGATTTTAATCAACACAAAAAATTTGTGGGGAAGAGAAAGAGAACCTACTTATGATAAGTCTTACTTTATAGGACAGGAGAGATTACTCGTCGATTATGCAAATGAAAAACCTGTTTCAAAGCAAAGGATTTCAAAGGTTACTGATACTTTTATTATTAGCTCTTATATTATATGGGCTAAAAAGCATGTTTAATTTAATTTTAATTACGTTTATCCTGACATATTTAATGGATCGATTCCAGAAATTTATTTCTAGAAAACTCGATCATTTTATGCTGATTAACCGAAAAATTATTATAGCGTTTTTATATGTCATGTTTGTTGGTGGAATTACAATTACATTATTTAAATATCTACCTGTGTTAACAGTACAAATTTCACAATTAATTTATCAATTTAATGTATTCCTTAAAAATCCACCAGATAATGATATGATAAAGGCTTCTATTCATGCGATTAATCATATGGAGCTTTCGAAGTATATAGGGCAAGGTGTAGATATTATTTATAAGTCCATTGCAAATGTTGGGAAATTCGGTTTGCAATTTTTACTTTCTTTAATTTTGAGCTTATTCTTCTTGTTGGAAAAAGCACGTATTGTTGCATTTACAGAAAAGTTTAAAGAGAGCAAACTTGCTATTTTCTATAATGAAATTGAATACTTTGGGAAGAAATTTGCGCGTTCTTTTGGGAAGGTAATTGAAGCACAATTTTTAATTGCTATTGTGAATTGTGTGCTATCCGTGATTGCACTATGGATTTTAGGATTTCCACAGTTACTTGGTCTATCATTAATGATCTTTCTATTAGGTTTAATTCCGGTGGCGGGTGTAATTATCTCATTATTTCCACTTTGCATGATCGCATATAATATTGGTAGCATTACTTATGTTATCTATATATTAATTATTGTGGCTGTTATTCATGCGCTTGAAAGTTACGTATTAAATCCAAAATTTATGTCACAAAAGACGAACCTACCTATTTTCTATACATTTATGGTATTGATTTTTTCTGAGCATTTTCTAGGTGTTTGGGGGCTAATCATTGGTATCCCAGTCTTTATGTTCCTATTGGATGTTTTAGATGTCACGAGCGATGAAATCGAAAAAGGGGCTAATGAAAAAATAGAGTCTTAAAAAGCATCAGATAAGGATGCTTTTTCTTTTATCCTGCTATTTTAGGGCAGTAAGACTCCCACCCCAAGAGGTAGATGCCTGTAACAGCCCGATTGGTGAGGGTTCATAATCAGTGGGGATGAAAAAACAATGATTAGAGTTTCATTTTATAACTTCATTTCATATATGCCATACTGTAAGAAGAATACAAATAATTGAGGTGAAAGAAATGTCTATCAATGAAAAGGTAGAGCTTGCGACGTTTGCGGGAGGTTGCTTTTGGTGTATGGTTTCACCATTTGAAGAGATGGAAGGGGTTATAAGAATCATTTCTGGTTATACAGGTGGTCATAAAGAAAATCCAACTTATAAAGAAGTTTGTTCTGAAACGACAGGACATTATGAAGCAGTTCAAATTACATTTGACCCAGATAAAATGCCGTATGAAAAATTATTAAATATGTATTGGAGACAAATTGATCCAACAGATGCGGGTGGACAGTTTCATGATCGTGGGCAATCATATGAAACAGCTATCTTTTATCATAATGAAGAGCAACGGAAACTAGCTGAAGCATCGAAAAAGGAGCTTGCTGAGAGCGGGCGTTTTTCTAAACCAATTGTTACGAAAATTATTCCAGCATCTACATTCTATCCAGCTGAGGAGTATCACCAAGATTATCATAAGAAAAATGCATTCCGTTATGCATTGTATCGCCAAGGATCAGGACGTGATGCATTTATTAAAAAGCATTGGCCAAAAGATAATGCACATTTAAAAGAACAATTAACGGAGATGCAATTTTATGTAACGCAGGAAAACGGAACAGAACCTCCATTTCAAAATGAGTATTGGGATCATAAAGAAGAAGGACTATATGTAGACATCGTGTCTGGTGAACCGCTATTTACTTCCTTAGATAAATTTGATAGTGGCTGTGGTTGGCCAAGCTTTACAAAGCCTGTTATGGTAGCCAGTGTAAAAGAAAAAATTGACCTTAGTCATAATATGACGCGTACAGAAGTAAGAAGCAGGGAAGGCGATTCACATCTTGGCCATGTTTTTCCAGATGGACCAGGACCAAACGGTCTTCGCTATTGCATTAATTCAGCAGCACTTCGATTTATTCCAAAGGAAGACTTAGAAAAAGAAGGATATGGAGATTTTCTAATCTTGTTTCATCAAAAAAAATAACCTCGCGATTGCGAGGTTATTTTACTGTTTTCTTTCTAAATTTGCTGAGCACTTCATATACAATCGGAACAATGAGAAGTGTTAGTAATGTTGAACTTGTTAATCCGCCAATTACTGTTACCCCAAGTCCTTTTGAAATTAAACCGCTACCTTCAAATCCAAGTGCAAGAGGAATTAAAGCACCAATTGTTGCGATGGCAGTCATTAGAATTGGTCGTAAGCGCGTTGAGCCGGCTTCTAATAATGCTTCACGTGTTGGTAAGCCTTCTTGTTCCTTATGAATGACACGGTCGATAAGCACGATTGCATTCGTGACAACAATACCGATTAACATAAGCGCACCAATCATTGCCGATACACTTAATGTTTCACCTGAAATGAGTAGAGCAACAAGTGCCCCGATAATTGTAAATGGAAGTGAGAATAAAATCGCAAATGGTGCAAGTGCGCCGCCAAATGTCACAACAAGAACGAAGTATACAATGGCAATTGCCGCTAACATCGCTAATCCAAGTTGTGTAAAGGATTCTTGAATATCTTTTGTAACACCGCCCATAGAAACTTCTACGCCAGAAGGAAGGTCCATTTTATCTATTTCCTTTTGAAGTGCCGCAGATGCTTTAGAAACGTCATCAGATGTTATTTTTGCGTTTACGGATGCGTAAATACGCCCATCACGATGTGTAACTGTATTGGAAGTTTCGCCTTCTTTCACAGTCATAACATCCTTAACAGCTACTTCGTTGCCAAGTGGGGTTTTCACTTTACGATTTGTTAAATCATCAATTGCTTCATAATCATGTTTATCTGCTTCTACATAAACATTGATATCTTTACCATCTTTTTTTATTGTCGTAAGAACAGGACGGTCATGTTGATTAGAAAGTTCCATGCCAACTTGAGCAGCAGTTAGCCCCATTTTACTTAATTTTTGCTGATCTGCGACTAACGTGTACTCTGCATATGTTTTGGAAAGGCTAGAATCGATATCTTTCAAATCCTTTTCTTTCTTCATGATATTTTGAATATCTTTCACGACAGGTTTGATGTCTTCTAAACGATCTCCGTATACGTATAGCTTAATTTCATTGCTGCCTCCGCTAGCTCCGAAGTCTTGGCTTTTCCATTCACCTTTTCCTGTCATCTTTTGTAAATCTTTCATCACCTGTTCTTTTTCTTTCTCAAAGTTTTTTATGTCATTATCGTATTGAACAAAGAACATAGCTTGATTTGTTTTACCTGGGCTCATTGGGTTTTCTCCGCCTAATGAGAACTGAATGGTTTTTACATCTTTTTTATTTTGAAAGTGTGTTTCGGCTTTTGTTGCGATTGCTTTAACGTCTTCTAATGTTTGCCCTGGATCAGGGTTATAGGTTGCAATCATCATTTTTTCTTCTTCATCTGGTAAGAAGCTTACACCGATAACTGGTACAAGTGCAAGACTACCAACCAATAGAAGAACAGCGATACTAGATGTAATGATTTTATGATTAAGTGCCCAATTCAGTACGCGCTTGTAGCCGTTTGCTAATTTACTTGGTTTCTCTTTATGGTGTACCTCTTTTTCTCTCATACTTTCTTTCTTAAATAAAGAATGAGCTAACATCGGTACAATGGTGATGGCCACAAGTAACGAAGCGAGTAATGCAAATACGATCGTTAAGGCAAATGGTAAGAACATTTCACCAATCATACCTTTTACAAGCCCAAGAGGTAAAAATACCGCAATTGTTACAATTGTTGAAGACATAATAGGAATAAACATTTCTTTTGTTGCTACGCGAATTAAGTCTTTTCCGCGTAATGGTTCTTCTGGTAAAGACATGCGGCGGTAAATATTTTCAATTACAACGATTGAATCATCGACAACGCGTCCAATCGCAACTGTCATTGCCCCAAGTGTCATAATATTGAGTGTAATATCCATTTGCTTCAATACTAAAATAGCAATGAGTAAAGAAAGCGGAATGGAAACAACAGAAATTAATGTTGTTCGAATGTTTCGTAAGAACAACATGATAATAATGATAGCAAAGATGGCACCAAATATTGCTTTGCTAAGCATCGTATCAACTGATTTTTCAATCGGTGTACCTTGATCGAATGTCGAAATAATCTCTAAATCTTTATATTTTTTTTCAATATCTTTCACTTTATCTTTTACAGCATTTACAACATCAACTGTATTTGCATCAGTTGCTTTTACAACTTGAATACCGATCGCTTCTTTACCATTTGTACGAGAAATGGATTCAGCTTTCCCAACTTCTTTCACATCAGCGATTTCTTCAAGGTTGACAGTTGGAATACCAGCAGTCATGCCCGGATTCATTTGTGGTGCTTCTGTTTGAGGAGAAGAAGTCGCTCCGGGCCCACTTTGGTTGCTTGCTGCTGAAATAGTAGGGATCTTCATTTCTTTTAAGGCTTGAACTGTTGTAATATTTCCATCTACAACAACTGATTTTTCGCTATCTTTAAATGTGTATAGACCAAGTGGCAGAGATACATCAGAACCTTTAATGATATTTTTAACCGTATCCTCACTTAAGCCTAATTCTTTCATTTTATCTTTTTTAAAGACGAGTTGTACTTCATCTACTTGTTGTCCTGAAATTTGAACAGAGGCAACACCATCAAGGCCTTTTAACGCTGGAACAATACTTTTTTCAACTGTTTCAGTTAAAGTAGCTAAAGGTTCGTCTTTACTCGCTACACTTAATGCAATAACAGGAAAGGCATTAAAGTTTACACGAGAAACCTTTGGGTCCTTTACGCCTTCCGGTAGTTTTACATTAGCGATTGCTTCTTTTACTTCAGTTTCAGCTTTCTCCATATTTTTATCAAAATCATATTCTACTTGAATAGAAGATGCATTTTGATAAGAGGAGGAGCTTACAACGTTCACCCCGTTTAAATTTTGCAGTTGCTCTTCCATCGGCTTTGATATTTTATCTGCAACTTCTTGCGGAGTAGCTCCAGGATAAACCGTTGTTACTGTTACAACAGGGGTGGTGATATCAGGAATTGTTTCTAATTTCATATTTAAACCAGAGTAAATTCCCGCAGTGGTAACAATAATGGTTAATAGCCAAACTGCGAACTTATTTTTTAACGAAAAGTTAATGATCTTGTTCATGTTTGCGCTCCCTTATTATGTATTGACCAATCGGTCAGTCTAACACATAATATAACTGACTGAATGGTCAGTCGTCAATAAAAAGAAATGTTATAATACTGTTAAGATAAAGTGGAAATAACAACTATAATGTAAAATTATGATGTAAAGTTCTATTAGGAGAGAAAATATGAAAGAAAAAGAACGCTTAATTATTGAAATGGCAATGAAGTTATTTGCAGCGAAAGGTGTTAACGCAACATCCGTACAAGAAATCGTAACAGCGTGCGGGATATCAAAAGGAGCTTTTTATTTATATTTCAAATCAAAAGACGAATTGCTTCTAGCTACTCTTAAATATTATTATGAAAAAATTCAAAGTAAAATGATGAAAATTGACAAAGAATCATTACTACCACGCGAAAAATTTGTCAAACAATTATATTGTCAGTTTCATGATATACAAACGCATAAGGAATTTATTATTATGCATGCAAGGGAGAATGCAATTCCATTTAATAAAGAAGTAGAAGCATTTATGATGAACATGAAAATGGAGTCACATGCATTTTATCGAAATAGTATATTGTCTATTTATGGTGAAAAGGTCACTCCGTATTTGTTAGATCTTGTAGTGCTAGTAGAAGGGATTTCCCGAGCGTATTTAGAATTAATCATTTTAAATGAAACAGAAATTAATTTAAATCATGTTTCCACATTTATTTTAAAAAGAATGGATGACATTGTAGAAGGTCTTGTAAATTCTGGTGAGGAACCTGTTTTGCATGAAGAACAATTAGGACAACTTCTTTGCAGTTCAGAC
Source organism: Bacillus cereus group sp. BfR-BA-01360 (assembly GCF_022663595.1). NCBI lineage: Bacteria > Bacillati > Bacillota > Bacilli > Caryophanales > Bacillaceae > Bacillus > Bacillus cereus group sp. BfR-BA-01360. Next base: position 220,500 of record NZ_JAKUFV010000005.1, on the reverse strand, counting down.
TTAATAAAAGAGCAGGTGAAGGAACAATTTCTACAGGAAATTATTATGTTTAAACGTAATTTAGCTGATGAATTAGAAAATGATGAGTTATTAGTTACATTGGATGTTTTAGAAGCAGAAATGAGAGTAGCAAATCCAAGAATACCAGTGATTCAAGGAATGTTAGCAAATTTAAAGCGTTACGATAATTTAATGGATTTTCGACTTCGATTAGCGAAATATTATGAGATAGATATAATTTAAAATCAATAGAGGTGAATCATAACAGATCCACCTCTATTGATTATTTGTCAGATTGTGCCCATTCTTCTACATTCCAAACTTTTGTTACCCAATCTTGGTAAAAGTCAGGTTCGTGACATACAAGAAGAATCGTTCCTTTGTATGCTTTCATTGCTTTTTTTAGTTCCTCTTTTGCTGTTACATCCAGGTGGTTTGTTGGCTCGTCAAATAGTAACCAGTTACTTTCTTTACCCATGAGCTTACATAAACGAACTTTTGCTTGCTCACCACCGCTTAATTGACTCAATGGGCGCGTAATATGTTCATTTTTTAAACCGCATTTTGCTAACATTGCTCGAATTTGATGTTGATCTAAATTCGGGAATGTATTCCAAACATCATCGATAGGTGTTATATGATCAGCTTTTACTTCTTGTTCGAAATATGCTGGTTCTAAGAAGTCACCAAGGCTTGTTTTTCCGCTTAATGGCTTAATTTTACCTAAAATTGTTTTTAATAATGTTGATTTCCCAACACCATTACATCCAACAATTGCAATTTTTTCACCGCGTTCAATTGTCATTGTTAGTTTCGGCAATAGTGGATGTGTGTAACCAATTTCTACATCTTCTCCTTCAAAGACAAAGCGGCTACTTGCGCGAGATTCTTTGAAAGAGAATTCAGGTTTAATCGCGGTTTCTGGACGATCGATTCGCTCCATGCGATCAAGCTGTTTTTGACGGCTTTTTGCTCGGCCTGTTGTAGAGTAACGAGCCTTATTTTTCGAGATGAACTCTTCTTGCTTTTTAATAAATTCTTGCTGTTTTTGATACGCTTGTAAATGTTGATTTTTATTGATTTCAGCTAGTTCTAAAAACTTCTCATATGTCGCTGTATAACGCGTCATTTTGGAGAATTCTAGATGGAAAATGACATCCACACATTTGTTCATAAACTCTGTATCATGAGAGATTAACAAGAATGCATGCGGGTATTCTTTTAAATAGTTTGTTAACCATTGAATGTGTTCAACATCTAAATAGTTAGTAGGTTCATCTAGTAATAATACTTGTGGTTGTTCAAGCAGTAACTTTGCAAGCAATACTTTTGTACGCTGCCCACCACTTAATGCAGAAACATCACGATCTAGACCAATTGCATCAAGACCGAGGCCACGCGCAGCTTCTTCAACTTTAATATCTAGTAAATAGAAACCACCAGCTTCAAGGGCATCCTGAATATTAGCCATTTGGTCTAAAAGCGCTTCTAATTCTTCCGGTGTCGCTGTAGCCATTTTTTCTGTAATGATATTTAATTCTTTTTCTTTCTCAAATAAAGGTAAGAAGGCATCTGTTAGAACGTCACGAATTGTTCGGCCAGGTGTTAAGATTGTATGCTGATCTAAATAGCCATAATGTGTACCAGGCGTCCACTCGATGCGCCCTTGGTCATGAATAAGTTGTCCAGTAATAATATTCATAAATGTTGACTTTCCAACACCATTTGCACCAACTAATCCAACATGTTCATTCGCTAATAAACGCATGGATACATCTTTAAAGAGAGTACGATCACCAAATGTGTGTCCTAAATTTTCAACTGTTAATAAGCTCATAGTATCCTCCGTCCATTTCAAAATAGTATCTTGAATCATGATACTAAATTCTCGAATATAATGCTATCCTTTCAGAATGTATAATTTTTCAAGAAAAGGTTGCGTATTTTATAAAAAGGAATATATATGAAGAAAAATGTTATGTAGGGATTATGATAGTAAAAAGTTACTTCTAGATGATATAGAAGTAACTTTTTCTTTTTCCTATTAGACTTTTTGTTTTACTTCACTTACTTTTTTCTCTGCCACAATAAAATGTGGTCTGCGTTTTGTTTCATAGTAGATACGGCCAATATATTCACCAATGACGCCTAAGAAGATGAGCTGGATACCACCGATGAATAATATAGCGGAAATTAAAGTGAAGTAACCAGGTACATCAATTCCATCGATCATAATCTGTATAAATGTCGTGATTACGTATAAGATTGCTAAAAGTGTTGTTAGTAATCCAAGGTATATAGATAAGCGTAATGGTTTATTATTAAAAGAAATAACGCCATCTATTCCGTAATTCAACAACTTAGAAAAAGTCCATTTACTTTCTCCATCAGAACGTAATACATTTTCATATTCAATGATTAATTCTTTAAATCCAATCCAGGAGAATAAACCTTTAGAAAATCGATTGTATTCGCTTAAAGAGAGTAATGAATCTACTGCTCTTCTACTTAAAAGTCTAAAATCGCCGATACCATCGACTAATTCAATATCAACAAACGTATTCATAACTTTGTAGTATAGACGGGAGATGAAAGAACGCATAGGGGAATCACCTGTTCTTGTTCTTTTTGCAATCACTTGGTCATATCCGTCATTGTAACCTTCTAACATATCCTTTATTAAAGCAGGCGGGTGCTGTAAGTCAGCATCCATAATAACAACTGCATCGCCTGTAGCATATTTTAAGCCAGCCAACATGGCAGCTTCTTTTCCAAAGTTTCTGCTAAATGATATATAGTGTACAGTTGAATCTGAATTTGCTAAATCTCGTAAAATATCCAATGTATCATCTTTACTACCATCATTAACAAAAACAAATTCATAATCGGTATCTAATTTATGAACTTCAAGAGAAGTTTCTGAATAAAAAGCTCGAAGTACTTTTTCTTCATTGTAACAGGGTACTATTATTGAAAGAGTCATCTTTGACCCTCCTTGTTTGTAATAGTGCTATGATTCAGGCTATTCCTTATTTGAGAAGAAGGAATAGCCTGAACTGGATGTATGTTTACTTATTGTTGTGTAAAAAGGTAAGCTCTTTATTTCTTTTTTTGCGTCCGAAAAATAATAAAGTGGAGCAAATGATGAATGAAATAATGGATATAATCAAACCTAATTTGAAGTAAGGTGTGACATACTTCATTTCAATTACATGAGATCCTTTTTGAATTGGAACGCCTATGAATGCAGAGTTTGCTTTCGTAAATTCTGTCTCTTTCCCATCTACTTTTATAGTCCAACCTTTACTATATGGAACAGACAGATAGAGTAATCCGTCTTTACTTGAGTTAACTTGACCTTTTAAATAGTTATTTTTATAAGAGATATTTTGAAGTCTATTTTCAGTTAATTTTTTAGTTTTTTCTTGGATGTTTTCGTAATTCACAATGTTGACTTGCAGGTCTTGTAACTCATATTCACCTGGTCCAGGGATTTTATCAGTAATAGAAATCGTCAATTCGTTTGGATGATTGTTCTTTCCAAGGTTATAAACAAATCTTTCTAATGGGTATGCATATGCACCTGCATCGTCTCCTTTACTCATGTCTTTTCCATTCACAATTGCATGGAAGGAGCCTTTATTTTTAATTTTTAATTCCACAAGAAGGTCTCCTACAACATTAGGTGGATTAATAGGTACTATTATGCGACCATCTTCATGAACCGTAAGCATATTGTTATTGTTTTCAATATTTTCGAATTGGATCTGCTCGATTTTAATCGGTACTGGTTTGACATCAAGCCTTTTTGTATCAAAATGTTTTAATGAAAAATCGTTTATGTTATCAACGACTACAGCATCCAACAACAATTGATCTCGCTCAGCAAAGTTTAGTTTAGAAAACTCTTTATCATCTATCCCTGATTCATACACATATCCTAATGGCAACGCATATTCATTTTTATAAATGTTATATGGCCCTACTTGTTTTAATTGTTTATAGCCATAAGGAATATTAGCTGCATCGGTATCTGCGCTTAATATGTAATATTTCACACCTAACATATTTTCAAGAAGGAGTCGGTTATCTAATTGGAAAAACATAGAAGGTGTATCGAATCCTTGAAAAACATTGTATTTATTTTTCATAAAGTCATGAACATAATAATTGATTAGGCTATGATAAGCACTTGTACCATGATATTCCTGAAGCATTGGTGTATTACGAAGGCTGCCCGGATTAATAACACGGTAAAAATCTTTATCATGATCTTGAATATAGCGAATAGCAGCAATTTCATCTTGATTATCGTATCCAGATGCATGTAAAGATTCTTTTGTAACATTTCGTTGTCCAAAGGGTTTGCTTAGTACATTTTCTGAATACATGTAATTGATAAAAATTACATTGATAAGAACATTTAGGATCACTAAGAACTGTAAGAAAATTTTAGACAGATAGCGCCATAAACATATTGTGAGGATAGAAATTACGATGACACTTATCAGCATATGATCGACTTCGTCTAATGGCTGATCATTGATGTTTACTTTTCTCATGAATGCATAAATGAACAAGCCAGTAGCTAACAATGCACTTATGAGATACATCAATTTATTCTCTTTTTTATGAAGGAGCATCCAGTCTAAAATGTACGCAACCGTTTGGGCAATTATAAATGAAAATAAATAGTACCAGCGATATTGCATAGCGGAAAAACCATTAAAAACAGAATAAGTATATGGAATCATGTAAAGAATAAGCATAAAGAATGTAAATAATACTTTATTCAATACGAATTTATCACGTATAAATAAACCGATTATAATTAAGAATAAAATCAAGACAGGAAATGCTAATTGATAGTATTCCGCGTTATTGATGAAGAAAATACTTTCCAGCAAATTTTTATAAAATGTATCTTCAAAGAATAAAGGAATATCAAATTTCTTTGTGAGTCGATCAGCATTAAATACAGCATTTACAGATGGAAGAAAGAATACGGCTACTAAACCGAGTGATAATCCATATAAAAAAGTAATCCTAATATAGTAAGTTAGGAAAGATTGAATCGTTTTATTTTGCTGTGTCGTAAAGTATTGAAAAAATGCATAAATATAAATGAAAATACTGGTTATAAAAGCAAAATAAAAGTTAGATGCTAGCATTAAAGCGGTAGCAAATAGAAATAGTCCTTTTTTTCTTTCTATAATATATCGATCGAATCCCCATAATACGAGTGGTAGAAAAACGATAGCATCCGCCATAAAATCCCAAAGTAAAGAGTGACGAATAAAAGTAATACATCCACCGTATATAATGGCAGAAATAAAAGATGAAAAGGTTGTTTTATGGTGATAACGCAAAGAACCGTACATAAAGAGCATCGCTAAAAAACTTTTGAAAATGCTCATATATAATTTCATATCATAGATTTGCTCTATATTTAACTTAGGAAGCAATAATGTGATCCAAAAGAATGGCGCCGTACTATAGTAATAACTGAATTCTCCAAATAAGTCGCCGCCTAATCCATAATTCCAGGACCAAAAGAAATTACCATCTTTAAAAGCATGTTGCAGGAGAAAAGTAAAGAATCCGAATTGAGATAATGCATCTCCTGAACCAGAAAATATTTGATCTGATGTTAAAAAGAAGTAATGAAAAATAAAAGCACATAGTAATAACAATGGAATGATAATAAAAGTGCTTTTATGGAAAAAGGTCTTATTGTCTTTTTCAAAATACATGAAAATTCGAGTTCCTCCCTTTAAATCAAAGTCGTTTTATATCATATTTAATTAGCGTAAATCATGTAAAAACACACCGTTTATGGACAGGGTGTGTTTTTAGTTTTTGCATGAAAAGATATACTTTTCATACATTGGATTATGATGGATATCTATCTTTCAGTATAAAGTATTATCAGAAAGTAAGTCAATTTAACCTAGAAGCATCATTACGGTGATTTACCCCTGTTATTCATGGACAGTAAGGCGTCGCCAATGTCTACGAAATAAAATAAAAACTTCAGCGTCCTTTTCATATCATAAGATGAAAAAAGGACGTTGAAGTTTAAGCTTCTTTACGAAGTACCTTTTTATTTACAAATTCTAAAATTAATTTACGGATTTGTGGATCAATAACAAGTCCAATCATACCAAATAATAAGCCTGTAAGTATGAGTGCAACTAATGGCGGTAGAGTAACGAATATCATACGATATGCGCAATAGCTAATAGCAAAGGCTAAGGAGTTAAAGAGAATTCCTTTGAATAGAAGTTCAATACCTTTATGAATAAATAGAGTAAATCCGATTAACAAGGTAACTTCTGTAAGAATAGCTGAAGTGGCAGCTCCCATCATTCCGAATTTACTACCTAATACAATATAGCTAATGATGGCAACGACTAAACCAATTGCCATTGTTAATGTACGCTTCCATTGCTGACCAATCGTTGTTAAGTTATCAGCAAGGGGATAGTTAATGGATTGTAAAATAACCATAAATGCTAAAATGGCGAGGGCATTACCAGCTGGTGCATACTCTTCGCCCAATAAGCTAACAATCCAAAAATTTGGATCAGCAATAAATGGAATCGAAATCCCCATTCCTAAAAATGACATCAACTTTAATTCAAAATGTGATAGCTTTCGATGTTCTTCTACATTTTTCTCATTTCCAAAAGCAAATAGTTTCGGATAAAATGCTGCGGCGATGACACCAGGGATTTGATAAAGAACAGCTGGGATTTTGGATGCAGCACCGAAAAATCCAACCTGTTTTAATGTTGATACTTTTTCCAAAATAATCGGACCAAGCTGTGGCAATAGCATAATAATAATGCCATTAATTGTGAAAACGAGCAGTTGATCTAAAATTCCGGGGTCCCAGCCCTTATGAATCGTTGTATAACGAGTTACCATTATAAAGGCAATCAGTCCTGTTACAAGGCTTGACGCTCCATACATTGCTGCAACCATCATAAGTGACCACTTAAAGCTCATGCCGAGTAAAAGTGCCGCTGCTGCTGTTACCCCTTGTAATACAGAGATAATAGCAGTAAATTGCATGCGTTCTGTTACTTGGAAGTAAGCCATTCCGACACCTTGTAAAGTGGCACCAAACATTGTTGGCAATACAACTAAATATACCATTGCACGTAAATAAGCATTATCATAGAAAAATTGTGCAAAAATGGCAAAGAGAATCGAAATAATAACGGCTAAAATGAAGCGAACGCGTAGATAACTGCTGATAAGCTCGCTAATATTAGCGTTTTGTTTTGTCCCCTCACGCATAAAAGTATGTGTTAAACCAGCATCTGTAAAGTAACAAATGACAGCAGAAACAGCTAGTGCCGCTGTAAACATACCATAATCATGAGGTGAAACATATCTTGCAAAGAGAATGGTTGCAATTGCAAGTACAAACCGAACGATAATATTTCCTACAAAAAGATAGGATGCATTTTTTAGGATTTTATTTGTTTTCATTGCAAATACCTTTCTATTCTTTGGACGCTGTATGTCCAGTTTATAAAATGGAAAGAATGTGTAGCATGATTCTGTTTTAAGAAAACAGAAACTTCATTCGAACAAACCAAAGCATTGCATATAATTTTTTGCTTCGTTTTCCGTTTTTAGAATAAATTTTACGGCAATATTTCTTTATATCCTGTTTGATTAATTGAACTTGTGACTTTTCTAGTTTTGCATTCTCTTTAATATAGATACAAGCATTATTGATAACAGTATATGGGAATAGATATGTTTCAATCATTTGAATCAGTTCCTCAGAGTCTCTTGTTATCAAATCTGAAGATTTATGATGAATCCAGTCATTCATTCGATGAAATACTTCTAATTCTTTTTTTGTTTTTAATTCATAATCTTTATATTTAGAAGATAGATTTCCTTCTGATAAGATTCGATAATAAGTTAAATATTCCGCTACATAGCACACGTTTGTGACACTCATGAGTTTAAATAAAAATTCTAAGTCTTCTCCCCAACTGCAGCCAGGTGTAAAACGGATATCATGATTCATAACGATAGAGCGTTTAAAAATCCACGTACTTGTTTGGGCAACAACTTGATGTGTTAAAAAGGCTTTTGTCATATCGCCTTTTATAAAGTTGGTTACATGTTCTACCTTCTCACCTGTTTCTTCATAGAAGTTCATATAGCCGCAATAACAAGCATCCATATTGTTTAAATGCATACTTTGTACTTGCTTTTCTATTTTACTTGGATGCCATAAATCATCGCTATCAAGAAAAGCAACATATTCACCATTAGCGTGCTCAATTCCTGTATTACGAGCAACAGATACACCTTGATTTTTCTGATGGATATAGCGAACCTTCTCTGGATGTTTTCGCTGAAGTTCTTTTACAATTGTGGGTGATTGATCTTTACTACCATCATCTACAACTATAATTTCAATGTTTTGATAAGTTTGATTTAGTATAGATTGCATCGTTTCTTCAATATACTTTTCCGCATTATATAGCGGGATTACAACAGAAACGAGTTGTTTTTGTTCCGTCATAGCGTTTTATCTCCTCTAGTTTTTTATGTTTTGTATCATATATACAAGCCTTTTATAAAGGAAGAAGATTACAAGAACATCTGTATAAGTTTACCGCATATAAACTTTGTAAATCAACTTTACTAATTATTATACCTTGTTTAAAAGAGCGGATGTTATATAATAGTAATAATTTAGATGGGAATGTCATTTGCTCTGTTGTAACAAAGAGATGTATGTATGTAACCAAAGGGAGGGACTTCCATGTTAGAACAGCCGACTCAAAAGGTCAAATGGGCTCTTTTGAGTATGATTTTGCTTATAGGATTTTTGTTTCGCTTTTTGACTTTAACAACGTATGGTGTTGACTTAACAATTGCTAGTGATGATATAGGTTACCAAAATAGTGCAAAGGTTTTATTGGATACTGGTATGCTAACATATCATGACCCAGCTAAACCAACTATTCATATTATGCCAGGGCAATCGATGTTATTAGCCTCTATATTTTATCTTTTTGGTAGTGGTGCTAGTGGACTATTTATAGCTAAATTAGTAATGATGCTTTTTGGTGTAGCTAGCATTTATATGACTTATAAAATTGCCACGTACATCTTAAATCCAGCATCGGGATTGATAGCTGCGCTTCTATTAGCTTGTTATCCTCCAGAGGTAGTAGTGGAAAATTTAACATTAACAGAGGGACCATTTCTATTTTTTTCACTTGGTTTATTATATTGGAGTTTAAAGTTAGCCAATACTCACGCAATGAAAGACCTTTTCATTGTATTACTCTTTTATTTTTTAGCTTTGTATTTTCGGGTGCAAATCGCATTATATCCAATTTTACTCTTTGTGTACCTTTTAATAAAGCGCTATCCATTTCGTATTATGATGAAGCAAGCGATCGTTAGTTTTGTATTATTGTGTATTATCCTTGGGCCCTGGTGGGCTCGCAATTATATTCAATTTCATCAGTTTATTCCTTTAACTGCTGGAGCAGGAAATCCTTTATTACTTGGAACTTATCAAGGAGAAGGGTATCCAAAAGAAAAGGGTATGGATGAAATTGAGGCGGAATTGCATGAAAAATATCCTCATATTGAGGCGCATGAATTTATGCAAATGGAGAAAGAGATTGCAGTGAATCGCATGAAGGAATGGTGGCGTACAGATAAAGAATCTATGCTAAGAAGTTATCTTGTTTTAAAACCAGAAATTCTATGGGAAAAGCCTTATTATTATCCAGGTCATAATATAAAGATATTTGATATTTCAGGGGAAGGTATGAAAGGATTTTTTGAGTTTATTAAACAATTATTTTTCATTTGTACAATTCTTTCATTCGTATTATGTTGGAGAAAATGGAGAGAGTATATATTTTTATGGATTCTTCTTCTTTTTCAAACATATTTCACGTCTTTATATGTTGCCTATGAACGTTATGCACTACCATTAATGCCGCTTTTATTTATTATAATAGGAATAGGAATTACAGTGGCTATAATGAAAGTAAGAAAACTCTTTTTAAAGAAAGAGTCTACTGTGACAGGGTAATAAAACCCCCTTCTATTTTATGGAAATAGAAGGGGGTATTTAAATTTGGAAATAGATTGTTTATTGTTCGTTTAAGCGAGATAATTGTTGTTCTTGGCTTTTTAATTGTTGTTCTTTATGCTCTAATTGTTGTTTTAATAATGCGTAATCTTGCGTTAATGTGACAAGTTGATGATGAAATTTAGAAATCTTTCGCGTTAAGTCAAAAATTAACACAAAGCAGAATAAAAGCCCGAATAAAAATAAGACAGATGGAGGATACTCCACTTTTAACAACTGGCCAATCCAATTTATAATCTTATCTGTAGAGCTTAAGATAGCCATAGAGATACAAACAAAAATCCATAAAATAGAGTACTTTGTTTCCAAAGTTCCTTGACGGATAGAATTAATAATTAGAAAAAATAATAATAGAATAAAGATGAATGAAAAGGTAATTATAGGCATTCATTATCAACCTTTCACGATTTTTTGCATTAAGATAGCTAGACTTACTTTAATCATGTAATATGCGGATTTAAGAGGTGTAATAGAAGATTGTCCACCTTGTCTTTCTTGCATATTGACAGATATTTCGTTAATGCGAAGTTTTTTCTTTTTTAAGTGAATCAGAACTTCGGGTTCTGGATAATCCTTTGGATAATTATGTGCAAAAATTTTAATCACTTCACGATTAATAGCACGGTATCCAGAAGTTGGATCCATAAATGTTTGTTTTGTTAATAGTTTTAATAAGGCAGTGAAATAGAAAATGCCAATTCTTCGTGAAATGCTACCTTTATATGCTGTTTTTTCTGTAAAGCGAGAACCTAACACCATGTCGCATTCATCTTCAGCAATTGGTTTGATAATTTTGTATAAATCATCAGGATTATGTTGCCCATCGGCGTCGAACTGAATTGCAATGTCATATCCATTTTCATAAGCATATTTGTAACCAGTTTGTACAGCGGATCCAATCCCTAAGTTGTATGGTAAATTTACAAGATGTACAGGAAAATTTTTTACGATATCAGATGTTTTATCTTTTGAACCATCATTTATGACACAAATACTTAGTTGTGAAAAATGTTGTTTTAGTTTTAAAAGTCTAGTTAGCGTATCAGCGATTGCTTCCTCCTCGTTATAAGCAGGAATAATAATCAATGTTTTTGGTATTGAAATTGGCACCTCAACAGACATTATCGCACCATCCCTTGTATATTTAATATATTATAGTTCTTTTTAAATGCACTTTATCTAATATACCACTAATAGTATACCAAAATAAAGGACAAGCTGAAGTGGGATTTACAAAGAAAAGGGAGTATATTCCATTTTTTCAGTTGGTAAGACTTCACTTCAACATTCCGTAAAAGTAAGGAAGTTAGATAGAAGAGAGATGAAGCCCTAGAATAAAGAAAGTTCTACTTCATCAATCTTGATTTCATTTATTATTATTTTATTGTAATAAAAAAATACATGCAAAGAAAAGGAATCATCTTTGCATGTACGAGAAATTATATATTCCACGGTTTATTTAAAGTTAATACTTCAGCCATTTCTTTACTTTTTAAACGACCTTTTTTACGATTTTCTGCACGTTCTGCACCAGTTGTATAGAGCCAATGTTCTTCATCAGTTTCTGGAAGTACTTGTGGCACAGAAGATGGTCTGCCATCTTTTAGTGCAACGAATGTGATGAAACAAGTGGCAGCAATACGACGTTCACCAGATAATAAATTTTCTGCGACGACCTTTACGAATACTTCCATGGAAGATTTTCCTGTGTAACATACAAACGCTTCATAACAAACAGAATCAGCTTGATGAATCGGTGTTAAGAAATCGACAGAATCAATAGATGCTGTTACACAATGTTTACGGCTATGTCTAGCTGCTGCAATCGAAGCAACGCTGTCAATTTCTGCTAATAATTTTCCGCCAAATAAAGTTTGATGATTGTTTAAGTCATTTGGAAAAACTCTTGTTGTTTTAATTGCTTTTGATTCCCTCATAAATTTTTTTTCCATATAACCATCTCCTATTTTCTGTTTTCAATCAGAGTGCTATGTTTTTTAGTATAAAAGGAATGTAATATTTGTCGGATTTTACTTCCGTTATAAATAAGTAAAATATGATAGGAAAGGAAGAATCACACTTTCGTATTTGTATGCATGTAACTGAAAGAAAATTTATTTTTATATAGATTGTAGTGTAAAAGAGGTTTCGCTTACATTGCAAGTAAAAAAAGATGAACTCCCTATTTGTCATATAAATTCCCTATCAGCTATGTACTCATTCATGATAGAATCGTTTTGTCATAACTGGAAATAGAGGTGCTATGGACATATGAATCAAATCCAAACAGGTTTTTCATCTTTTTTTAGCAAAATGATTATTGGGTTACTGCTCGTGTTTTATGGTTATTCTTGGTGGTCATCTTTTGACGCGGCAAAGCAATTTTTTGGGGGAAGTACAACGAGTATGGTGATTGTGTTTATTATATTTGTTATACTTCTTTTATTGATTGCATCTATTTTGCAATATCGTTTTACAAATCAACAATTTCTTATTTTTCTCGTTAGCATAACGATTCTTGTTAGGCTTGGATTCGTTCTATTTGGAGACGCCCCGCTTATAGGCGATATGAAGTCGATGTATGAGTCTGCAAAACAAGTTGCGCTTGGAAATCGTATTGGTGCTGTTGCACAATTGCCTTTTATTCTTTACCAATCACTATTAATTCGTATATTTGGAGATACAATCTTCGTTTTACAATTATGCAATATTTTATTTTGTACCGGAACTGCATTTTTCATTTACCGAATAGCATCTATCGTATTTCAAGAAGAGTGCGGACGTATCGCGGCGGTCGTTTATGCTTTATATATCCCAAACATTCTTACTAGTGCTCTCTTAACAGCAGAACCGTTAGCAACATGTTTATTTTATTTTGCTTGTTATATCCTTTTACATAAAGGTTTGAGTCATTCTTATATGTGGATTTTTTCTGCAATTTTATTAGCATTCAGTAATATGATTCATCCTGTAGGTATCTTTTTAATGATCGTTGTGTTCGTATATGTCATGTTAATCGAAGTGTTTCAAGCATCACAAAAACAAAGTGTGCTACTAAAAATGATAGGTCTAATTGTTATGTTTTATGTGATGCACTTTGGGATAAGCTATTGGATGCAAACGATAGGAATGCCTCAATACACAATCTCTAATAAGGCATATGTACAATCAGTCTTAATCGGAGAGCGTAATAATCAGCAGCAGGAAATGAAAAGTTCAAATATAAAGGAACATATCGATCAACAGCTGAATGAGATAGAGGTTGAGCGGTATGCTTTTCTAAAGCCAAGCATAGATCAATTATCAAGCGAAGGAATGAATTTTGTACTGTTTAAGTATGAGAAACTTACATATATCGTTATTACCTTATTTACAGCAATTGCTCTCCTGCATTTGATGATTAGAAAGCAGAAAAATGAGGGATACATGCTATTTATATTGCTTATTGTTGGATATATTGGGATGAAACTTTTTCATTCTAATACCGTATATGAAAATTTAATACTACCTGGGTTATTTATTGTACAAAGCCTTGGAGCTTATATGAGTTATTTCTATTGTCAAAAAATCTTTTTTAAAAAATAAAGTGAAACGCAAAGAAATAACTGAATATGTATTCGCAGATGCAAAAGAAAAGCATGGCATGCGTTGGACAACGTTAAGGGGACTTAAGAAATTGTCAATGCAGGCGATGCTTACTTTCGCTTCCATGAATTTGAAGAAGACAGCCTAAATTATAGGGCTAGTAGAGCACAACTCTCGTTACTATGAAGAAAAATTCTTATAAAATCACAAAAGGGGGCTGGTGCAAAAAAACTTTGAAATATCTGTAATTAATCTCTGGAATTTGGATATTATGATACTAGTACTCTAAAAAGGACAACTTCACTTACAGGTGAAGTCTGTCCAAAGGCAGGCTTACCTCATCAAAACTTGTCAAAATATGAAAAAAATAGCCCTCCATCTAACCAAAAAGGGGAGAGTGGAAGGCTATTTTTCTAAATTCTATTATTTTATGTTGTTTTTTTTCGTTATTTTCGGATGGTAAGACTCCACATTTAAGATTCGGAGTAGGTGGAATGAAATTTTTTTATCAGTAGGGAAGAGAACTCCAATGAATATTACCTAGTTAATTCCATTTGCAAATTCTCGGCAGTTAAAGCCATTTGCGAAGAATCGTCTTGAATCCTCTTCATAACCTGAGATATAACTTTTAGTTCATTTTCAATTTCTTTGTTTTGTTCTTTTGAATTTGACATATCATGAACAATTTCTTGGAAATAATGATCCGTTTCATGCATGCTAGCTGTTCCCTCAGATACAAGGGAGCTAATTTGTTCCACAGATGAGGAAACATGTATGATTTGCTTATTTGTTTTCTCAACTAGCTTTGTAACATTTGTGATAGATTCCTTCGTTTGTTCAGATAATTTACGAATTTCATCTGCCACAACCGCAAATCCTTTGCCAAACTCTCCCGCACGTGCAGATTCAATGGCTGCATTTAATGCAAGCAAGTTTGTTTGTTCAGCAATTGATTTTACAATATCGATGATTTCATTAATTTTTTTAGAAATGTCAAGAAGTTCCCTTGTGTCTGTAATAATTGTTTCCATATTAGATTGAATACTTTCCATTCGCTTATTTTGGGTGTCCAGCTGGTTTTTGCCCTTATTTGCCTTTTCTTCAGAGGTTATTGCTAACTCTGTACCTGTTTTGGCGAGTTCAACAATCTTTTCCGATTGAGTCGTTAATTGATGAATAGAGGCACTATTTTTTTCGGAAATGGCTGCAAGTTCCATGGCAATATGTTTAATCGTCATTGCAGTGATTTCTTTTTCTTTCTCATGTTCTTTTTGAATCTTTTCATATTCCGATTCATAAGCTGCAATAACAAGTTCTTGTTCGAGTGTGAACAATTTATTTATTACATTTAGAGAATAAGAGAAATCATCTATCGTTGAAATGTTTTCTTTTAAAATTTTCATAACAGAACGGAATAGTTCTTGATAAGCAGCTGTATACCATTTTCTATGTAATCCAATTTTGACATGTTTTTTAGCAATTCGAATACGACGTTCTATAAACTCTTCATCGATATTACCACCAAATAACTCCTTAATATGTTGCATTAAAGTTTGCTTTAATTTTGTTACGGAACTATAGCGTTCAATGATTTCAGTTAAGCGTGGCTGCTTTGTAATATTGCTATAAAATTTATCTGTTATCCATTCTAGTTGCTCGTAAATAAAAGGTTGTAATACTTTCACAACTTGTAGGTCTTCTTTCGTAATATGAAGCATATCCATCTGCGTCTTTAATTCAGAATTTGTCACATGGAAGGTTATTTTTTGATGTCGACTTAATTCGATAATACTTGTACTGCTATGTGAATCCTTTTTTTTGAAAGCCCCAAACATTGCTCTTTCCCCCTGTTATATAAAACGTTTTCATTTTGTATTCTTGTTTCATTATAACCATTTCTCTAATATTACTCTATATTAATATTGAATATAATAAAATAAGAGAACTTCTTTTGAAATTCTCTTAATGACCTTTAGTTATTTTCGCATGTGTTTTAAAGAAAACGGGGAAATGTACATTATATATAACTGTGACTACGCGTATGATGAATGTTACGAGTAAACAAACATAGAAAGCTAATACGTGTGCACCTAGCCCATATGTAATCAAGAAGCTAATTGCACCGAGGATGGAAGCAATGGCGTAAATTTCTTTGCGAAATACATAAGGGATGTCTTGTGCACAAATATCACGCATAATCCCTCCGCCAATACCTGTAATCACACCCATTGACACAACTAAAAAGGGAGCATCAACATGATGTAACATTGCCGCATTAGCACCGATTGCAGTGAAAACGCCTAAGCCAACCGCATCAGAAAGCATAATCACAACTTGTAATTTGTTAATACGCTCGAAAAACATACAAGTAAAGAGTGCAGATAATACACTCACAAAAAAGTAAATTGGTTTTATAAATGCAACGGGAGGTAGGTTACCAATCAAAATATCACGGATAATTCCGCCACCAAGTGCAGTAGCTACAGCTAAACAAAGGACACCAAAAAAATCTAGATCTTTCTTTAAACCAACTAATGTACCAGAAATAGCAGCGGCGATAATACCAAGAAACGTAAAGATATCGATTAATAACATGGCTTAAATCCCTTCCTCCTAAAGATATTCCAGAGAAAAAATATACACTAAAGTTATCGAAATAACAATTACTTTTCGTTACATGTCAAAAAACGTATGAAATACATAAAGAAAGCGTTTGAAAATGTCATAAAAAGAAGATATATATTGGAAGAGGAATGGATGCATAGATGAAGGAAATATGACATAAAATGAATCGTTTTATAGGTGTTTTAAATAGGTGTATTTCAATAAATTTAAATAAATAGATTTTTCATAAATCTTATTTTATATTATAGTTAAAACTGGAAATTAGTAGTATATCGATAGTGTTTATTATTATTACAAGAAGAAGGAAGGAGGTTTTTTATCCCAATGGAGAGAAGTAGGGATTGGAGCTAGGATAAAAATATTTCTCAATTTAAATATGAGTTATGTTATAATTGCTAGGTGTATTTAAATGGAATAAATAATGTCTACATGATAATGTAATGATTTTTATGGAGGTCTAAGAATGTTGACAAATCAAACTAGGATTAGGTTTGAGCAATTTTTGCTTTTTTTTATTATTTTACAACCTGTTTTAGATTTATTAACTTCGCTTAGTATTATCGTATTAAAAATAAATACAACATTCGGAGTAATGGCAAGATTTCTTGTTATGACTGTTTGTGGTATTTATATTTTATTGCAGGCAAAAGAAAAAGAGAATAGAAAGTTTTTGATTTATCTAGTAGTACTAGGTTTAGTATTGTGCCTAGGTTTTATAAATAATAAGCTAAATAAGAATCCGATTATAATGGGCGAAGAAGTTAAATTCTTTGCAAAAGCATTGTATGTGTATATTATGCTGTCTTCATACATTTTAGCTTTAAAATCATTGAAGAAACTTACAAATATTGGTGAAAAAGTTAGGGATAACATTATGTATTCTACATTAATTATCAATATTGTTATGGTTGTTTCTATTGCAACATCTACAGACTTTGGCAGTTATCAATGGATGAAAGTTGGTTCTCGTGGATGGTTTTATGCTGGAAATGAGTTAGGATCTATTTTAGCGATCATCTTCCCGATTGTAGTATTATATTCTGTTCAGAAGACAAAAGGGATTACGAGTATTTTATATTGGATTCCGTCGCTATTGATGATTTATTCTTTAATTCAAGTTGGTACAAAAGTAGGTATGGGTTCAATTGGTGCAACATTGGCAGCAGCTATTATCATTCTTCTCCTTCAAGTATTATTTGATAGAAGAAATCCAAACAAAAAGGCACTATTGCTTAATAGTATTATTGCTATTGTTTTATTAGCAGGTGTGATTGGAACGTTTAAGAAGACACCTTTAGCACAAAACATGGGTATTCATAATAACTATTTAGCAGAGCAAAATGCGGCACAACAACAACAAAAGGAAAAAGAAATTAAAGAAAAATTAAAAGAACAGCAACGGAACAAGGAAAAAGGGAAAGAAATAGAGAAAGTTGAAGAAGAAGTTAAAAAGGAACTTCAGAAAGAACAGCAAAAGGAAAATCAAGAGAACCTCATATTCAGTGGACGTCAAGTATATGCGGAAAGACATCAGCAATTCTTTAAAGAAGCTCCAATGTCACAAAAGTTATTAGGAATGGGTTATGCAGGTAATTTTAAATACAACGAACAAAAACAACCAGATCCAAAGTTAATTGAAATGGACTTCCATGATTGGTTTTATGATTTTGGAATCATCGGCTTTTTGTTAATGATGATCCCATTCATTTACTATGGATTTAGAATCTTATTCCGTATGATGACAAGATTTAAAGACATCGTTAATATAAAATATGGAATGCTTGCAACAAGTTTAGCTTTAGCTTTAGGTATTGCATATATTGCGGGACATATTTTGACAGCACCAGGGGTTGGAATTTACTTTATAGTGGTGTTAGCTTACCTCATTGTAGATTTAGAAATTGAATGATAAAAATAAAAGCTAACTTTTGTTAGCTTTTATTTTTTAGTACAGTAAAATAAAAGGTAGATAGAAATGTGGCGAGGATTTAAAGGAGGAAAAAAGAATGAGGATATTGCATATGAATGCAGGAGCAGAAGACGGGGGAGGAAAGACACATATTATTTCACTTCTCGATCAGTTCCCAACCGATGAAGTAGAACTGGCAGTATTTGAAGACGGGATTGTTGCGAGGGAAGCAAGGGAGATAGGAATCAAAGTTCATGTGTTCTCACAGAAATCTCGCTACGATTTATCTATTTTAAAAAATATAAGTAGATTCATTAATGAGGAACAATTTGATGTTGTCCATACACATGGTCCTAGAGCAAACTTTTACGTTTCTCTTATGAAAAAAAGAATTGCTGCAAAATGGGTGACAACCATTCATAGTGATCCGTTTCAAGACTTTACAAAGCAAGGTTTAAAAGGATGGATTTTTACGAAATTAAACTTAAAGGCTTTAAAGGATATAGATTTATTCTTTGTTGTAACAAATCGTTTGAAAAAGAGTTTGGAACAATTGGGAATTTCTAGTGAAAAGATGCGTGTTATTTATAATGGAATTGAATATGATAAAGAAAAAGCGCAAGGTTATGATAAAAAAGAAAAGTTTCATATTGAAGAAGATGTATTTACGGCCATTCAAGTTGCGCGCCTCCATCCAGTTAAAGGGCATGAAGTATTATTTGAT
Organism: Bacillus cereus group sp. BfR-BA-01360; assembly: GCF_022663595.1. NCBI lineage: Bacteria > Bacillati > Bacillota > Bacilli > Caryophanales > Bacillaceae > Bacillus > Bacillus cereus group sp. BfR-BA-01360. Next base: position 201,504 of record NZ_JAKUFV010000005.1, on the reverse strand, counting down.
GCATTAAATCAGACTTCATTGACTAAAATTAAGGTGTTATTAGTAGGCGATGGTCCATTAGAGGAAGACTTAAAGGCTTTAGCGAAAGAAAAAGGAATTGAAGATAAGGTTCAATTTTTAGGGCATCGTCAAGATGTGAAACAGTTATTTGCATCGGCTCATATTAACTTATTAACATCTCATAGTGAAGGGTTTCCGTTAGTTCTATTAGAAGCAGCAAATCAACGTGTACCATCTATTGTAACAAGAGCTGGTGAAATTGAACCGTTAATCGTAGATGACACATATGGATGGGTTGTTCCAGTAGGTGATGGGAAAGCTTTGGCGAATGCTTTAGAACAAGCGTATGAAAAATGGAAAACAGGTGAACTTGCTGTAATGGGAAAACGGATTTACGAGCATGCTGCAGCAAATTTCTCACTGAACAAGTTATATGAGGATACGAAAGAAACATATAAACAATTAATAGCGAAATAACCTTGAATAATAGAGAGGATTGTAATTATGGCAGTACAAACAGTTGATATTTTAGGTGTTCCTTTCTCTACAATGACGATGGAAGAAACTGTACAATACCTTATGAAACAGTTGGAAGTTGAACAAGCTCATACATTTCAAGTTGTAACAGCAAATCCTGAAATTGTCATGTGCGCAAAAAAAGATTCAAGTTTCCAAAAAACACTTTTACAAGCAGATGTAATTACACCAGATGGCATTGGTGTTGTAAAAGCAAGCGCTATGTTAGGGACACCGCTTCAAGAACGAGTAGCAGGCTTTGATTTAATGAATCATTTATTTGGAGAACTTTCAAAAGAAAAGAAATCTGTATCCGTGTTCTTGTTAGGTGCAAAGCCGCATGTTGTGAAAGGCGCTGCCGATTACTTAAAGAAAACATATTCGGCTATAAACATTGTTGGTTTGCAGGATGGCTACTTTAAGCCTGAAGAAGAAGAGAATATTATTTCGCGTATTCAAGAAGCAAAACCAGATCTACTACTTGTTGCACTTGGATTCCCAAGACAAGAAAATTTCATTCAAAATAATAAAAATCGATTACAAGCAAAGATGGCAGTCGGTGTAGGTGGAAGTTTTGATGTTTGGGCTGGTGAGGTAAAGCGCGCACCAAAATGGATCCAAGCCATTCACTTAGAGTGGTTCTATCGTTTATGTAGTAATCCAACTCGTTGGCGCCGTCAGCTTGTATTGGCAGAGTTTTTAAAGGAAGTAATGCGTTCGAAGAAGTAGCGAGGTCTCGCTGCTTTTTTTTATACATATGAACACGGTAGAGTCGACTACCATCCATTTATGACGTAAGTAATGAAAGGATAAATCTAAGGGAATGATAAAGTAAAGCGTTAATTAGTAAGGCCTCTCTATATTCATGAGTCGAACTTTTACAAGCAACTATACTCCCGCTTAACTTCTTTGTTTTCAGTCGAATTTTTGAGGGGAGTCTTACTATCGCTAAAATGGCAGAATAAATTTGTTTTACTTATGCAGTACACATGTGTAAAATTATGTGTAAAGACACCTGTGTTAGGAGGACTTCTAGTGGGGAAGGTAAAAGAAATTTCAAAGCGAAAGCTTCTCGGAATAGCGGGGCTTGGATGGCTATTTGATGCAATGGATGTCGGAATGCTTTCATTTGTCATTGTATCTTTACAAAAAGAGTGGGGATTAACAAGCCAGGAGATAGGTTGGATTGGTAGCATAAATTCTATCGGTATGGCAGTAGGAGCCCTTTTATTTGGAATAATGGCGGATAAAAGGGGACGAAAATCAGTCTTTGTTATCACTTTATTGCTTTTTTCGATCGGTAGTGGTTTGACGGCTTTAACAACAACAGTAGGCGCATTTCTTATTTTGCGTTTTTTCATTGGTATGGGGCTTGGCGGGGAACTCCCAGTTGCTTCTACACTTGTATCTGAAAGCGTAGAGGCACATGAACGCGGAAGAATTGTCGTTTTACTTGAAAGTTTTTGGGCAGGCGGATGGTTAATCGCTGCGATTATTTCATATTTTGTCATCCCGAAATATGGTTGGGAAGTAGCGATGGTTTTAAGTGCAGTTCCAGCCATTTATGCTCTGTATTTAAGATGGAAGTTGCCAGATTCACCTAAGTTTGAAAAAGTAGAAAAGAGACAATCTGTTATGACCAATATAAAAGCTGTTTGGTCTAAAGAGTATCGGAAAGCCACTGTTATGCTATGGATTTTATGGTTCTGTGTTGTTTTTTCTTACTATGGTATGTTTCTTTGGTTACCAAGCGTAATGGTATTAAAGGGATTTAGCTTAATAAAAAGTTTTGAATACGTATTAATCATGACGCTAGCACAACTACCTGGATATTTTACAGCTGCGTGGTTTATTGAACGTGTGGGTCGGAAGTTTGTATTGATCACGTATTTAATTGGTACAGCTTGTAGTGCTTATATATTTGGTATTGCAGATTCTGTAACGATATTAGTGGTAGCAGGTATGTTTCTATCCTTCTTTAATTTAGGGGCTTGGGGTGCTTTGTATGCATATACGCCTGAGCAATATCCGACAGCGATTCGTGGAACAGGAGCAGGTATGGCTGCTGCATTTGGTCGTATCGGAGGAATTTTAGGTCCACTTGTAGTAGGATATTTGGTTGCCTTGCAAACATCCCTTTCATTCATTTTTACAATCTTTTGTGCCTCTATTTTAATGGGAGTACTTTCAGTAATCGTACTTGGACAAGAAACAAAGCAGCAAGAATTAATATAAGAAAAAAGGAAGTTGTGGTGACTTCCTTTTTTCTATTTTTATGTGGAATCATGATCAGTAGAAAATAAAGTTTAAAAAAGGGTTTATTTCCAATGAAAGCGAATGTATAAAACAAGACACATGGATCAAACAATTAGGTGGTTGGGCAAATGAAAATTTTATTTATTACGGACGAGGTAGAAAGACGAAATAGATTAATTGAATTATTTACAGAAAATATACGAAATGTAGAATGTCTAGAAGCAATCACTGGAACGGAGTCTTTACATATCGCAAAGAAGCATGCTCCAGATTTCGTCTTTTTAGATACGCAGCTAAAAGACGGAACAGGATTTGAGTTTTCCAACTTGTTGCGAGAGCAAAATTGCAATATGAAATTTATATTTATAGGGGAGAATGTTGAGGAGGCTGTTATGGCTTTTCGTTTTCGAGCATTTTATTATTTGCTGCGACCATTTCATCAGGATGATGTATTATTTTTAGCGCACAGAATGGAGCAAGAAATTGGAACGAAAACGAGAAGTTACTTACGGAAGCTTCCAATTGAAAGTCAGGAAGGGATTACGTACATTTTTCCCGAGGATATCGTATATGTAAGCAAGAATAAAGAAAATAAAACAGTGTCTATTTATACAACAAATAATCATTATATTTCAACGTATACACTTCAAGAGTTAGAAAATAAATTGGCTACATATGATTTTTTACGCGTTCATAAGAGTTATTTAATTAATGTTATATATGTAAGGAAACTAAAACCTTATTATAATGGAACGTATAATCTTTATTTGGAAAAGTATGATGAGCAGTCGATTCCTGTTAGTCGAAACTATGTAAAACAACTTCGGAATAGAATTGAATTGTAACAAGTTGTGAGAGAATATGAACATGATAACATAAGAATCCTTCATGATAAGGAGGATTCAAATTAAATATTCAGAAAATTTAGTACAATCTCCACTAAGAAGTTATATTGGGGGGATTGTATGTGAAGGCATTCAAATCAATTTTGCTTTGGGGGATAATTTCAGTATTAGGAGCTACCGGATTTGGAGTGATTGCTTTATCACAGGGGGAAACGATTAATGCCATTTGGTTATTAGTTGCTGCGGTTTCAGTATATGCCGTTGCATATCGATTTTATAGTAGATTTATCGCGAGAAAAGTATTTGAACTAGATCATAATCGACAAACACCAGCTGAGACATTGAATGATGGAAAAGACTATGTACCAACGAATAAATGGGTGCTATTTGGTCACCACTTTGCAGCAATAGCAGGAGCTGGTCCTCTAGTAGGCCCTATTTTAGCAGCGCAGATGGGGTATTTACCAGGAACGATTTGGATTATTGTTGGGGTTGTTATTGCAGGAGCAGTACAAGATTTTGTCATTTTATTTGCTTCAATGAGACGAAATGGAAAGTCGTTAGGAGAAATGATTAAGGATGAGATTGGTCCTATTACAGGGTTAATCGCAATGATCGGGATTTTAGGTATTATGATTATTTTATTAGCTGTATTGGCTTTAGTAGTTGTGAAAGCACTTATCGGAAGTCCGTGGGGGATGTTTACGATTGCAGCAACCATCCCAATTGCTATTTTAATGGGAGTATATATGCGCTATATTCGTCCAGGAAGAGTGGGAGAAGGATCGGTTATTGGAATTATTTTGCTCATTTTAGCCCTTATTGGTGGACAGTATGTAGCTGAAAATTCTACTCTTGCAAGCATGTTCACGTTTAGTGGTGAAACAATTGCTATCATGCTTATTGTATATGGCTTTATCGCATCTGCACTTCCCGTTTGGATGCTGCTTGCACCGCGTGATTATTTAAGTACATTTTTAAAGATTGGTACAATCGTTGGATTGGCAATTGGCATTGTCATTGTTGCGCCAGAATTACAGATGCCCGCTGTTTCGAAGTTTATTGATGGAACAGGTCCGGTATTTTCAGGGAACTTATTTCCATTTTTGTTTATTACAATTGCTTGTGGTGCTGTATCAGGATTTCATGCTTTAGTTTCTTCAGGTACTACGCCAAAAATGATTGAAAGAGAAGGGCATGCACAACCGATTGGTTATGGGGCAATGTTAATGGAATCATTCGTTGCAGCAATGGCAATGATTGCAGCATGTGTGTTAACACCGGGAACTTATTTTGCGATTAATAGTCCAGCAGCTCTTATCGGTACAGATGTAACGCAGGCTGCACAAGTGATTTCATCATGGGGATTTGCAATTACACCAAATGAGCTAAAAGAACTGGCAACAAATGTAGGAGAACAAACGATATTATCTCGAACAGGTGGTGCACCAACATTAGCAATCGGAATGGCTTATATCTTTTCGCAAATATTGGGTGGTACAGCGATGATGGCATTTTGGTATCACTTCGCCATTTTATTTGAAGCACTATTTATTTTAACGACAATTGATGCAGGAACACGTGTAGGCCGTTTTATGATTCAAGATATATTAGGACATGTATATAAGCCTTTTGCAAGAACAGATTCTACAGTAGCAAATGTGATCGCTACAACATTATGCGTATTAGGATGGGGTTACTTCTTATACCAGGGAGTAGTTGATCCTCTTGGTGGCATTAATACATTATGGCCACTCTTCGGTATTGCTAACCAAATGCTAGCTGGAATTGCTTTATTACTTGGAACAACTATTTTATTCAAAATGGGCAAAAAGGTATACGTTTGGGTAACATTGATCCCCACAATCGGATTGCTAATTGTAACAATGACAGCTGGCTATCAAAAGCTGTTCCATGAAAACCCTAAAATTGGATTTTTATCGCATGCAAAAGTATTTCAAGATGCATTGGATGAAGGGAAAATATTAGCACCAGCAAAAAATATCGCACAAATGAAACAAATCATTTTCAATGATTATATTGATGCAGCACTTTGTGGAATTTTCATGTTAGTTGTCATAGCAGTTCTAATTTCTGCAATTCGTATATGGGTTCGTGTGTTGCAAAACAAGGCGATACCATTAAAAGAAGCGCCATATATTCCAAGAGATGAAAGTGAGTCGAGAAATTATGCTTAAAAAATTCGGAAACATATGGGGAGCAAGAAAACAATTCATTAGCTTGCTTGTTGGAGTTCCAAGTTATGAAACATATGTCATTCATATGAAAGAAAATCATCCTGGAGAGCCTATATTATGCCGAAAACAATTTTTTGCAGAGGCACAAGAAGCAAGATTTAATGCAAAAGGAGGAAAAGTATCAAGGTGTTGTTAAAAAAGAAGAGTGAGGTTTCACTCTTCTTTTCTGTTTACGTTTCACGTGGAACAAAAATAAAAAATAAAGCTACCGTTTGATAGCTTTACTTTTGCGTTGTTATACAAGTTCTTTTCCGGCAAATTTACGATATGCACCGTGATGTGTTGGGCCTACATATTCGTTGATTTTAAACGAATGACGAATCGCTGCAGTAATGAATTCCTTCGCAACTTTTACAGCTTCTTTTACAGATTTACCTTTTGCAAGTTCAGCTGTAATGGCTGCTGAGTATGTGCAACCTGCACCATGTGTATTTGTTGTATCAATTTTCTCTGATTCTAAAAGTTCAAATGTTTCACCATCATATAATACATCAATTGCTGTTTCTGTACCTAATTTGCTACCGCCTTTAATTAGTACATATTTTGCACCTAAAGCATGAATTTTTTTTGCTGCTTCTTTCATGTCTGCAAGAGTAGTAATTTTCACACCACTTAATTGATATGCTTCAAATAAATTTGGTGTTACAATTAATGCTTTTGGTACAAGAACATCACGTAAGCAGTCATTTGTTTCCGGATGCAAGGCTTCGTCTGCCCCTTTACAAACCATAACTGGATCTACGACAACGTTTTTTAGATTATGTTTTTCGATTGTCTCAGCAACCATTTCGATAATCTCTACGGATCCAAGCATGCCTGTTTTTAATGCATCTACACCGACACCTTCAATTGTTGTTTCCAATTGTGGTTTTAATGTAGAAACAGGGATAGGAAATACGTTATGTGCCCAGCTATTATGTGGATCCATTGTTACGATTGTTGTAAGAGATGTCATTCCGTATACACCAAGTTCTTGGAATGTTTTTAAATCTGCTTGTATTCCGGCACCACCGCTTGTGTCAGAACCAGCAATTGTAAGTGCTTTATTTAATGTCATTGTAAAAGCCCCCTCAGGTGATATAATGATAACTGCATTTTTAATCATTATATCAATGTTGTGAATAAGTACAAAGTAAAAAAGTGGATTGTTCCATTGAAAGGATATCTATTTTTATCATAAACTGTAAGTTTATGTTCACTTAAATGTAAAGTTGCTTTGTTATATATGGAGGATGAAATAGGAGGAGAGTCAGAATGTTGATGGTATCTACAGGTTCCGTACCAACAAAAAACATTACAGGCATTCTTGGATTAGTAACGGGAAGTGTTGTTCAATCACGTCGCGTTGGAAAAGATCTATTTGCGAGTTTAAAGTCAATTGTTGGTGGAGAACTAGTCAGTTATACAGAAAGGCTAGAGGATTCTAAGAAAATAGTAAAAGAACGTATGGAGAAAGAGGCAAAAGAGTTAGGGGGCAATGCCCTTGTTGGTCTGCACTTTGAGATGGCCGCTGGGCAAGGTTCTTCAGAATTAATCGGTTATGGCACAGCTGTGATTATAGAGTAGTTACTAAGGGATACTTGTTTGTTATTGTGATATAGGATAGTTATATAGTTTTATTTTTTTGAAAATAAAAATAAACAGTTAATATATTGTTTTATAAAGATTCAGTAAATAAATTGACATTAGAAAATAATTGCTATAAAATCATTGGTAATTGCATAGTCTTATCAAGAAAAGGTGGAGGGACAGGCCCTATGAAGCCTTGGCAACAGCCGAATATCGGAATTGTGCCAAATCCTGCAGGTAATAAATCCTGAGAGATAAGAAGGAATTTTAGAGCGTGTTTTTAAACTGCTTCTTTCTCATTCAGGAAAGAAGCAGTTTTTTTATTTGTTTTATATAAGAAGGGAGTATGAGAAATGAGCGAATCATGGGGAAAAGGAACGATCTGTGTGCAAGGGGGATATACACCAAAGAATGGGGAGCCGCGCGTTCTACCACTTTATCAAAGTACAACATATAAATATGACACCTCAGATGATTTGGCGGCGCTTTTTAATTTAGAAGCAGAAGGGTATATCTATACGCGTATTGGGAATCCGACAATTGCAGCATTTGAGCAGAAGTTAGCAGAACTAGAGGGTGGTGTCGGTGCTGTTGCAACAGCTTCCGGTCAGGCTGCTATTATGCTTGCTATTTTAAATATTTGTAGCAGTGGTGACCATTTACTTTGTTCTTCAACTGTTTATGGAGGAACTTTTAACTTATTTGGAGTTAGTTTGCGTAAGCTTGGAATTGATGTTACATTTTTTAATCCGAACTTATCCGCTGATGAAATTGTGGCGCTTGCCAATGATAAAACAAAGCTTATTTATGCAGAATCACTTGGAAATCCAGCTATGAACGTTTTGAATTTCAAGGAATTTTCTCGTGCCGCAAAAGAACTAGACGTACCGTTTATTGTTGATAACACATTAGCAACGCCATATTTATGTCAGGCGTTTGAGCATGGAGCAAATATTGTGGTCCATTCTACAACAAAGTATATTGATGGGCATGCAAGCTCATTAGGTGGCGTTGTAATTGATGGAGGGAATTTTGATTGGACGAATGGAAAGTATCCCGAACTTGTAGAACCTGACTCAAGTTATCATGGTGTAAGTTATGTGAAGGATTTTGGGGAAGCAGCATATATTGTAAAAGCGCGTGTTCAATTGTTAAGAGACTATGGAAATTGTATGAGCCCCTTCAATGCATATATTAGCAATATTGGTTTAGAAACGTTGCATTTGAGAATGGAACGCCATAGTGAAAATGCTCTTACAATTGCAAAGTGGCTTGCTAAGCATGAGCGTATTGAGTGGATTAATTATCCAGGATTAGAGGGTAACGAAAATTATCCATTGGCACAAAAATACTTATCGAAAGGTACAAGTGGAGTTTTAACGTTTGGAATTAAAGGCGGACTAGAAGCGGCGAAAGAATTTATCGCAAATGTGAATTTGGCAACGCTTGTAACACATGTTGCAGATGCAAGAACTTGTGTTATTCACCCTGCTAGTACAACACATAGACAGTTAACGGAAGAAGATCAACGTTTAGCCGGTGTTACGTCAGATTTAATTCGTTTATCAGTTGGTATAGAAGATGTTTCTGATATTATTGCTGATTTGGAAGCAGCTTTAATTGGAGGCAAAACAAATGCCAATCATAATTGACAAGGATTTACCAGCTCGTAAAGTGTTGCAAGAAGAAAATATTTTTACCATGACAAAGGAGCGAGCAGAAAAACAAGATATTAGAGCTTTAAAAATTGCAATTTTGAACTTAATGCCCAAAAAGCAAGAAACCGAGGCACAATTACTTAGATTACTCGGTAATACGCCCCTCCAATTGGATATGCATTTACTTCATATGGAGTCGCATATTTCTCGCAATGTAGCGCAAGATCATTTAACAAGTTTTTATAAAACATTTCGCGATATTGAAAAAGAGAGATTTGATGGGCTTATTATTACAGGAGCTCCGATTGAAACTCTTCCATTTGAAGATGTGGATTATTGGGAAGAACTCAAGAAAATCATGGATTATTCGAAAACGAATGTAACGTCTACATTGCATATTTGTTGGGGAGCACAAGCTGGATTGTACTATCATTATGGGATTCCTAAATATCCGCTTGCAGAAAAAATGTTCGGTGTGTTCGAACATGAAGTACTTGAGCAACATGTGAAATTATTACAAGGATTTGATGAGCTCTTTTTTGCACCGCATTCTCGTCATACAGAAGTACATGCAGCAGACATAGAAAAGGTAGAAGACTTGAAATTACTTGCGATTTCAGAAGAAGCGGGTGTTTATCTTGTTATCGGACAAAATGGAAAACATATTTTTGTTCTTGGGCATAGTGAATATAGCTGCGATACATTAAAACGAGAATATGAACGGGATATACAAAGAGGATTGAATATAGCAGTTCCAAAAAACTATTTTAAGTATAATAATCCAGATGAAAAACCACTTGTTAGATGGCGAAGTCATGGCAATTTACTATTTTCGAATTGGCTTAATTATTATGTGTATCAGGAAACCCCTTATATTTTGTAAAGGATGCTATAACATGTGGTGGCGTTTTCTTTACGTAGACAAATTTTTATTTTTTGAATGTTCTAAATACATTGTTTTTCAGAATTTTAAACTATATAATGACATCTAAATACATTTTTTAGAGGGGTGAAGAGTGTTATGAATGAAATTCAGGTAGGGTTATTAGGACTTGGAACAGTCGGAAGCGGTGTGGTTCGTATTATTGAGAACCATCAGGATCGATTAATGCACCAAGTAGGTTGCCCAGTGAAAGTAGCAAAAGTACTAGTACAAAATATAGATAAAGAACGTGAGGTCCAAGTCCCCCCTAATTTATTAACGAAGCGTGCAAATGAAATTATAGATGATCCGAATATTGATGTTGTTATTGAAGTAATGGGTGGAATAGAAGAAGCAAAAGCTTACATTTTACAAGCTTTAAAGAATGGAAAACATGTTGTTACTGCCAATAAAGATTTAATGGCATTACATGGGGCAGAGCTTTTAACAGTAGCAAAAGAAAACAGTGCGGATTTATTTTATGAGGCAAGTGTTGCAGGTGGCATCCCTATTTTACGAAGCATTGTAGAGGGGCTTTCCTCAGATTTGATTACAAAAGTAATGGGGATTGTGAATGGCACAACAAATTTTATTTTGACAAAAATGTCTGACGAAGGGAGAGCGTATGACGACGTGTTAAGGGAAGCGCAACAGCTTGGATTTGCTGAGGCAGATCCAACATCAGACGTAGAGGGGTTAGATGCGGCAAGAAAGATGACGATTTTAGCAACTCTTGGTTTCTCCACCAATGTAGAACTTGGAGATGTGAAAGTGAAGGGGATTACTTCTATTACGGAAGAAGATATTGCATATAGCAAAAGTTTAGGCTATACCATCAAGCTAATCGGACTTGCAAAGCGTGATGGTGACAGGCTAGAAGTAACAGTTGAGCCAACGTTGCTTTCTAATACACATCCTCTAGCAGCTGTTCAAAATGAATATAATGCTGTATATGTATACGGAGAGGCAGTAGGAGAGACGATGTTTTATGGACCGGGTGCTGGAAGTTTACCAACAGCAACAGCGGTTGTTTCTGACCTCGTTGCCGTTATGCAAAATATTCGCCTTGGTGTAACGGGGAATAGTGCAGTTTCTCCACAGTATGAGAAAGTATTAAAAGAGCCTCATGAAATTGTTGTGAAAAAGTTTTTACGATTGCATGTAAAAGATGAAATTGGTGTATTTGCAAAAATTACATCGCTATTCTCTGAACGAGGTGTAAGCTTTGAAAAAATTATTCAAATGCCACTTCAGGAGAAAGGAAAAGCTGAAATTGTTATCGTTACTCATCGTGCATCTCTTGCAGACTATGAATATATTTTACATACATTGGGATCATATGAGGAAGTAGATTGTGTGAAAGCAAACTATCGAATTGAAGGGGATGCGAAGTAATATGGAAAGGCTTCACTGAATATTATGAAAGGCTAGGGGCTGGTTTGAAAGACTTGAGTATTGTAAGTGATACAAAACAGATGAATCCAGTTTCCAAATAATAAGAAGATTGTGCCTGACTATATTCAGGGAGTTGTTTTACAATAAAGCGGAAAAGGCCTATTGAGTTTTTCATAACTCAATAGGCTTTATTTATGCTGAAAAGCTTGAGCACAATGAAGAGAGAAACAACATAAAGGGGAAAAATCGCTTTTCAAATTGCGGTTTGGTATAATTAGGAACAATCTAAGGGAACGAAAAGGAGATGTCATATGAGGGCAAAATTAGTAAAGGGAATATTACTTCTTACGGTGGCGTCTTTTTGCTTATTTGCATACGGTTTTCTTTCAGGTATTCATGATGTATTAAATCCAAAAGCTTCGAATGTAGTCATGAAACGAGAAGAGGCGCAAGGAAAAGAAAAAAAGAAAGCTGGGACGTTACAAGTAGTTAGCTTAGGAGACTCGCTAACGAGAGGTGTTGGCGATAAAGAAGGAATTGGTTATGTTGGACGCATGAAAGAAGATTTGGAAAAAGGGGATAAGACAAAAGTTGCAATAACGAATTTAGCTGTTAGTGGAGCGAAGATGGCGGATTTGTTACAGCAAATCGAGAGTAGCGGTGCTAGATATTCCATTAAGCGTGCGGATCTTATTGTGCTAACAATTGGGGGGAATGATTTATTCCCAGGTTGGGAATCGCTTGAGAAAATAGACTTGGAAACATATCGCCCAGATACGGAAATGTTTCAAAATCAAGCAAGGAAAATTATAACAGAAATTCGTAAATTAAATGCGGATAGTCCTATTTTTTGGCTAGGGTTATATAATCCTTTCGAAGATGTAGAAGACTTAAAAGGTTCATCAAATATTGTTGTAGATTGGAATGCAGCGTTAGAAAAAATAGCAGTCAGTCATAAAAATGTATACATTGTACCGACATTCGATTTGTTTCAAAATCGCGGAAAAGAACTATTGTATTCAGATCATTTTCATCCGAATGAAATAGGTTACTCATATATGGCAGATCGCTTAGTGCAAAATGTTGTAAGTAAGCTGAAACTACAAGGGGGAGGGGCAAAATGACGACAATCCTTTCAGTAAGGAATGTAAAAAAGGTTATCGGAAAGAAGACGCTTGTAGAAAATATTTCATTTGATGTTAAACAAGGGGAAGTGTTTGGTTTTCTTGGACCAAATGGTGCAGGGAAAACGACAACCATTCGAATGTTAGTTGGACTGATTCAGGCAACGGAAGGTGAAATTTCTATCGGTGGTTATCATATTAAGGACAATTTTCGAGAAGCCATGCGACAAATTGGTAGTATTGTTGAAAATCCAGAGCTTTATACGTACTTAACAGGTTTTGAAAATTTAAAGCAATTTGCAAGGATGTTAGGCGGTATACCAGATGAGCGTATTTTTGAAATTGCAAAGATGGTTCATTTAGATGAAAGAATCCATGATAAAGTAAAAACATATTCTCTTGGAATGAAGCAACGCCTTGGAATTGCACAAGCTCTTCTTGGAAGACCGAAACTGCTTATATTAGACGAGCCAACAAATGGATTAGATCCAGCTGGTATAAGAGAGTTAAGAGAATTTATACATAAGCTGGTGAGAGAGGAAAAGATGAGTGTATTTATTTCAAGTCATTTATTAAGTGAAGTGCAAATGATATGTGATCGCGTAGCTATTATTCAGAAAGGCAAGATTATTACAGTTGCTCCTATTGAAGAGTTAATAAAAGCTGCAAGCGACCGCGTAGAGTGGATTGTTACACCCATTTTGAAGGCGAAAGATCTATTGGAAAAATCAGAAGAAGTGACTGAAATTAGCATAGATCATCATCGTTTACTATGCCGTATGGATGTGAAATCAATTAGCAGTTGGAATAAGCGGTTTGTAGAGAGTGAGATAGAGGTACATAGTGTGAAAGAACTTGTGTTTACATTAGAAGATCTATTTATTGAACTCACAAGAGGTGAGGCGCATGCGTGAATTTGCGAATCTTGTTTTGAATGAATCTGAGAAAATTTATCGCAAGAAACGTATTTTTGTGGTGATGTTAATATTAGTCATTCTCATTCCGCTTTTTGTATACGCGCAGTATAGAGAGATACAAACAACGCAAAAACGACTTGGGACAAATGATTGGAAAGTTGCACTTCAACAGCAAATTGTCGATTCGCAAAATCGTTTGAACAATTCTAGATTGCCAGAAGAGTGGCGGGATTGGCTTAAAGTTAGAGTAGAGCAACAACAATATTATTTAGATCATAACATTAATCCAGCAGCACCGGGAGCACCAACTTTTGTAAGGGCGTTCATTGAACAAGGGATTACATTGTTTATCCCACTTCTTGTCATGATTGTGGCAATTGATATTGTATCGGGCGAAAGAAGTGATGGGACAATGAAACTGCTTTTAACTCGTCCAATTAGGCGCTGGAAAATTCTCTTGAGTAAATATGTTACGATGCTTTTGTTTATTTCGCTTATCGTATTACTTGTTGGCCTGTTCTCTTATATACTATCTGGCATTGTTTTTGGATATGCAGGATGGGACTTACCTGTGTTAACAGGGTTTGTCATTGATAAGGAAACATTAAATACGAATTTTGTACACTTAATCCCGCAATGGCAATATAATTTAATGGCGTATGGGTTAGCGTGGTTTGTAGCAATTGTTGTTGGGACAATCTCCTTCATGGTTTCCGTTTTGATTCGTAATACGCCCGCTGGTATGGGGATCATGTTAGCAGCTTTAATTGCTGGTGGTATTTTAAGTTCTTTTGCCACATCATGGGAAGGCGCAAAATATATATTCAGCGTCAATTTATCATTAACAGATTATTTATCCGGAAATTTACCAGCGCTACAAGGTTTATCGATGGGATTTTCGTTAATGAATTTAACAATTTGGGCAGTGGTCTCTCTCGTTGTTTCCTTTGTAGTGTTTACGAAGCAAGATATGGTTAATTAAATGAATCAGGAGTGAGGGTAATGAAAAAAATTTTAAAGAATGATTGGGAACCAATACTTGGACCAGAGTTTGAGAAGCCATATTATCAAAACTTAAGACAATTTTTGAAAGAAGAGTATAGTATGCGGGTCATATATCCAAATGCAAATGATATTTTTAACGCACTACATTATACGAGTTATGAGGATACAAAGGTTGTGATTTTAGGGCAGGATCCGTATCATGGACCAAACCAAGCACACGGATTAAGTTTTTCTGTACAACCAGGAGTAAGGGTACCACCATCTTTACAAAATATGTATAAGGAACTAAAAGCAGACATTGGATGTGAAATTCCGAATCATGGTTATTTAGTAAAATGGGCAGAGCAAGGCGTATTATTGCTTAATACTGTTTTAACAGTTCGCCAAGGAGAGGCGAATTCTCATAAAGGAAAAGGATGGGAACAGTTCACAGACCGTGTCATTGAGTTATTAAATGAGCGGGAAAAACCAGTCATCTTCATATTATGGGGGCGTCACGCACAAGCAAAGAAAAAACGAATTACGAATCCGAATCACTATATCATTGAGTCTGTACATCCAAGTCCGCTTTCAGCAAGCCGCGGCTTTTTTGGCAGCAAGCCCTTTTCGAAAGTAAATCGCTTTTTATCTAGCATTGGTGAAAAAGAAATTGATTGGCAAATTCCAAATTTATAATGTAACAATAAAAGGTAGCTTGTGTGAGCTACCTTTTATTGTTCATTTTTTAATTTTGCATCTAGTACGAATGTGCCAAACGGAATAACGGATGCAAGAAGTGCACCAAGAACCCATAAAATAGATTTACGGTTTGCAATCGTTACTTGAATGACTGCAAAGATAAATAAAATAAATAATACACCG
Organism: Bacillus cereus group sp. BfR-BA-01360; assembly: GCF_022663595.1. Lineage (NCBI taxonomy): Bacteria > Bacillati > Bacillota > Bacilli > Caryophanales > Bacillaceae > Bacillus > Bacillus cereus group sp. BfR-BA-01360. The sequence continues at coordinate 186,178 of NZ_JAKUFV010000005.1, read as the reverse complement.
TGAGCCATACCTGTAATTTTCACAGCTGCTGCAAATCCTGCAAAATATTTTAATGGCATCGCTACAAATAATAGTAATAGAAAAGAAATCCCTTCGACAAATCCGATTGCTCTTAATCGTCCAACTGGTGTAGATAACATGAGATAGCCTCCTTAAATATAAGCTTGTATATAATAAATTTGTATTCGTTTCCAAAATAAAATAGTCTTTTTTGTTTCATTATATACAAAAACAAAGTTTGCACTATGATAATATTGTAAAGTTCGAAATATCTTCACAAAATCTCTTATATTTAAAGAAACTCTCCCTTTGAAATATTTGACTTCAAAGGGAGGGGATGAATGATGAAATTAAGCAATTACTTCATTTTTTAGTACAAATTTCTCAACTACTTTTGCAACACCATCGTTCATATTTGTATCTGTTACATAGTTTGCGATGGCTTTAATATCATCTGGAGCATTGCCCATTGCAACGCCAAGGCCAGCAAATTCAATCATTGTCTGATCATTATAGCTGTCACCTATTGCAATGACTTCTTCGCGCTTAATACCAAGCTTTTGGATAAGTTGGTTTAAGCTTGTTCCTTTTGTAACACCAGCTTCTGTGAATTCCAAGAAGTATGGTTTGGAACGCATAACACTTAGCTTTCCTTCTAATTGTTTTTGGAGTTTTTTCTCTACTTCAATCAGGCGCTCTGCTTCTTTATTCATTAATACTTTTACAACAGGTTCTTGTACAGCCGCGACAAAGTTATCTACTTGGATAATTGGCATACCTGTAAGTTGTCCTTCGATTTCTGTATAGGGATTATTTTCTTCCGTTATAATATCATCACCTATATATGTGTGAATCCAGACACCTTCTTCTTTACTAATCTCATATAAATTGTGAACGATTTCAGGTGATAACGTACTGCTAAATATTTTTTCATCTGTTTTACAATTAATAATTTTTGCACCGTTAAATGATAAGATAAAGCTTCCATATTCTTCTAAACGAAGTTCTTTCGCAATATGACGCATACCAAATGTTGGGCGTCCTGAAGCAAGTACGACTTTAACACCTTGTTCTTGAGCTGTCATTAAAGCTCGCTTTGTACGCTCTGAAATCGTGTGATCATCACGTAATAAAGTATCATCTAAATCTAAAACAATCATTTTATAAGACATATAGAAAGTTCCTTTCTGTATTGGAATAATAAATAACATTACTAGAGATAAAAATATGAAGAAGCAAATCGTAAGACGTCAAACTTCTTCTTGCATAACGAAAAGGTAATTACATTGTTAGTATAAAATATCAAGGGCGATATGCCCATGATATTTTATGACTATCGTAGCAACTTGAAAAGTAGAGTGTAATAATAGAAGTTCTGCTATTTACGAAAATTGTTTGTCTTTTGAACGAGAAAATAGAACTTCAAGTAAAATGGCCATAACGGAGCCAAGGACGAGACCGTTACTAAAAAATGATGCGAAAACGGGTGGAAGGACGGAGAATGCCTCTGGTGGTACAAACATAACTCCAATTCCAGTAAAGAGCGATAACCCAGCAACGCGAAATAGACGTTCTTTATTTTGTACTGAATCATATTCACGAAAGGCAAGGCCAATCATACTTGCAAATACGGGATAAATGGCTGCGTATCCAACGGCGATAGGAATAGCTGCAAAGAATGAAGTAATCTTTGGAAATATGCTAATTAGAATAATAAAACTTGATCCTAATATAAAAGGAATTCGCTTATAAATATTTGTTGTTGCGATAAAACCAGCTGATCCTGAAATAGCTACAGGTCCTACCGATGAAAATAGACCGCCTAATAATTGATTGATACCTGTTATAATACCAGCTTGCTTGAAGCGATTTTGTACTGCATTTTCTTCGTATTGGGAAACTACTTTTTGAACAACGCGAATACTTGCTAACATGTTTGTAAGAAGAAGTAGTGTGACAAACAGAACTGTGATTGCCATATTCCATTCAATACGAGGTGATCCAAAAACAAATATCGATGGAAGCTGAATGATCTCTGTTACAGGCGGAATCGGATTAGATAAACCGAAGCAAGCAAATAAAACCCATCCGAAGACAATACTAAACAGAACAGAATATTGCCCAATAATAGGTAGCTTCATAATGAAAAAAGATAGTACAATAACAACAAGTGAGAGAATAAATACGTTTATTTGCACTTTCGTATGACTTCCATCCAGCCCAAACATTCCTTTTAAGAAAGCACCGCTCAGCTGTGCAACAAGAAGAAATAAATACGTTCCGATTACTGTTGGTGTAAAATAATGAACGAGCTTATCAATAAGTCCAAAAACACTAAGAATAATACAAATCATACCGCTTAATAGGAAAGCGTATTGTAAGACGCGGAGCGTTTCAATGTTTGATCCGAATAGTACGATACCTAAACTTGCATAAAGAGAGAAGACGCCCCACCAAAGGCCGGCCGGACCTTCTTGAATAGGTAGCTTATGGCCAAACAGAGCTTGCAATAAGCCTGCAAATCCAAGAACAAATAATGTCCTTTGTATAAAAGCAATTGCTTCGGTACCACCCAGTCCATAACTGGTGGCAACGCTAATCGGTACAATTAGGCTACCGGCTAAAATAAATAGTGCCCACTGCAGGGCAGAAAGAAATGTTTTCATGATATCGACCTCTTTCATAGATTCCATTTCTAGTATATATGTATTTTATTTTATCTGGCAAAGATTTGTAGATTGAGAAAGGAGTTGAGGAACCATATGAATGCACGCAGGCAATTGTTAATAGCGATTATATGTATGTGTTTTGTTGTCATACTTGGAACAATTGGATTTATGGTAATAGAAGAAATTAGTTTGTTTCAAGCTTTTTGGATGACAATGATTACAGTATTAACAGTAGGGTATGGAGATGCAATTCCGGTAACACAAGCTGGGAAAATTTTTGCACTTTTAATTATACCTATTGGAGTAGGGATTGTTACATATGCCATTGGGGTAGTAGCGGCAATGATTATAGAGGGAAATTTATTTCATGCAGTTCGGAGGAAGAAAATGGATAAACAAATAGCGGGATTAAAAGATCATATCATTGTATGTGGCTGTGGTAGAGTAGGACTTCAAGTTGTACATGAATTACAGGAAAAGAAAGTTCCTTTTGTTGTGGTCGATAAAGATAGAGAAGTACTAGAGAAAGAAAAAATTTTATATGTACATGGTGATGCTACGGAAGATCAAATATTAATGAAAGCTGGAATTAAGAGAGCTGCTGGGCTTGTAGGGATTGTTGCCAATGATGCTGAAAATGTATTTATTGCGTTAACAGCAAGAGGACTCAATCGTAACATCAAAATTGTGGCTAGAGCTGAAAAGCCAGAAACGGAAGAAAAGTTACGTCGCGCTGGTGCGGATAAAGTGATCAATCCATCCAGTATGGCTGGAATTCATATTGCAAAAGGTATTGCAAATCCATTGGCGGTTCATTATATTGATACAGTGCTATATGGGACAGAACAATCCTTTGCAATAGAAGAGTTTCAAATCGGAAAAGATGCGATTGTGATTGGAAAAACATTGCTGGAAAGTAACGTGAGAAACCAATTTGATGTCACCATTTTAGCGATTTTAAGAAATGGAGATATGATCCATAATCCGACCGGACAGGAAAAACTACAAGAACGTGATATGATAATAGTATTTGGTCCGGTAGAGAGGCTGGAGCAATTTAAGAAAGAAATAGAAAGTAAGAGGTGACGATGTATGCAAGTGTCTAGTGACAAAATTTTAAATAAAATGGCAAATGAGATTGCAAAAGCAAAAGGTAGTGAAGGGCAGAAGGTGAAGGAGCATTTGTCAGTTGTTCGCGCACTATGTGATTTACTATTAGATGAACAGACTGAAACAAGTGTGTATGTAGAACCGAAATTACAGTCACAAGTGATTTCATCTCATCCGATGACAGCGCCAGTAACCCAACAAGTAACGACAGTATCGGCTGGGGAACCTGTATATATGAAAGAAGAAGATGCAAACGGAAGTTCCTTATTTGATTTTTAAAGGGTAAAACGTTTGGCTTATATGTAAAAATTTCTTATCATAAAGATAAAAAGGGGAATTCTTATGAAAATTTTCTTCTTATTAGGTTGTATTGCAGCAGGACTATCAGTGGCATTAGGAGCTTTTGGCGCACATGGTTTAGAAAACAAAGTCTCCGCTAAAATGTTAGAAGTGTGGAAGACAGGGGTTACATACCAAATGTTCCATGCAGGAGGATTGTTGATTGTTGCATTATTAATGGATAAACTTCAGTCATCTCTTGTAAGTGCAGCAGGTTGGTTTATGGTAGCCGGAATTATTATGTTTTCTGGAAGTTTGTATGCATTAAGTATAACAGGCATTAAGTTTTTTGGACCAATTACTCCTCTTGGCGGTGTCGCGTTTATTGTAGGATGGATTTTATTAGGAACTGCAGTTGTAAAAGGATTATAAAACAAAGCTGGCATTTGCCAGCTTTGTTTATTATCTTGGAGCATAAGTCGCTTGTTGACTAGGTAGATACGTAATTTCTTCGGGGAATTCAACGTAATCTAAATAAATCATAAGCAATAAATAGCGTTTTCCAGACTGTGGTTCGCTAATTACGATATGGTCGCGCCCAGCAGCCTCAATAATACCAGTATAAGATTGAGTCCCTAAAGAACTACTGCGTTCATATGTCATAACGACAGTCGCTTGTTTCCCTTTATTTAAGCGAAGAATATTTTCGATATAGGATTGCTCTAATGGAAGCATTCCTTGAGATATTGCATATTGTGCTTGTGCAGCTTGTTGCTGCAAAGCTTGCTGTTGTTGCGGAATTATTTGTTGTTGCTGTGGTTGTTGCATATAACCTCCTGAAGGTTGATAAAAACCTGTTCCGTAGTATGGATTTTGTTGCTGTGCCATTCAAAAATCCCTCCTCAGTTTATTCTTTAATACACTCTTGGACAATCTGCACTGGAAGGTTGAAAGAAACAATGCTTTTTAAAACGGCCGGAATTTTGCTGGTTATACCAAGTTGGTGGACAATCACCTTCAGGCCTAAAGAACCATAATGCAAAATTTGCAGGCCAAAAACGCTGACCTTGAATATTCCGTCTGGCAAGTGCAATATCTTGCTCGCGTGCTCGTTGATAGAAATAGCCTTTTTGAGTTGCTTCAAATCCACCAGGTCTTTGATAAACCATTTGACGTAAATTTCGTATGTTTTTAAAGTCTAAACAATTTCCACGAACACGGTTTACCCCAACATTCCCAACCATTAGCATACCTTGTTTCCCTTCACCTTCAGCTTCGGCACGCATTAGCCTAGCTAATAACTTCACATCTTCTTCTGTATGCGAAATAACAGTCATTATGTCTCACCTCTCTGTTTGGAATGCATTAGAGAAAGAGGTTTATTTCTGGATGAAGTTTAGAACAATTACTAGTTCATACGTATGAGGAAAAGGAAGCAGATATGACAACCAAACAAAGTTTTAAGAAGGAGAATTTTAACTGTAAAGGGAGGAAAATAATAAAAAAGGCTAGCACTTTGCCAGCCCTTTATGATTCAAATATGTTTGCCCATATGTTTGAAAAGAAACCACCAATGGATCGCAACGTTAATATAAACCAATTCGCTTTTTCCACTTCTTCAGTTGTTTTAGCCGCAACTTTCAGCTGTTTACTACCATCTAAGAACCCATATCGATCGGTTGTTTCTAAGACAATTGAACCTACTTTCGCATCCTTCTTAATAGGAGCAATTAGCTTTCCCTCTTCAGCAAGTGAAGGAATAGCCTCGGTTGAAGTTTTGTAAGGTGGTTTACTTCCTTTTTTTGTGACAATTTCTATTTCCTTTTCAGGTGCTATAGATACGGCATCTTCTTTTCCTTTTACGACAGAAATCGTATTGTTTTTATCTAGTGTTAACTTTTTCTTTTCAAAGTTACGAAATCCGTAATCAATTAATTCGCGAGATTCTGTAAAACGTTCATCCATTGATTTTGTTTTTATAATGACAGAAATAAGGCGTAAGTCGCCACGTTTTGCTGTAATAGTAAAACCATATCCCGCTGTGTCAGAGCTTCCCGTCTTTAATCCATCTGTTCCTTCATAAGCGAAGGCAGCACCAGGGAGCATCCAATTCCAGTTTTCCATTCGAATTGGTTTTGGGTGATTATCAGGGAAGTTTCGAAACCTTTGTTTTGTATCTTCTAGCATTTCTGGATACTTTGTAATCAGTGTTTTTGCTAGAATACCCATATCGCGAGCTGATAAGGAATTTTCTCCATTTGGATCGGTTCCTTCAGGATGTTTTCCTTTTAAATCAGCGTTATTTAACCCTGTCGCGTTTACAAATTTATATTTCTTTAACCCTAGTTTTTTGGCATATTCATCAGCAAGCTTTAAGAAGTTTTTTTCACTTCCTGCAAGAAGTTCAGCAAGTGCAATGCTAGATCCATTTGCGGAAAAGATAACAATAGAGTGATATAATTCTCGCACTGTATATTGTCTTCCCTTTTCAAATGGAACATTAGAAAATTCATTATTACGCGATACTTCGTAAGCGTAGTCCGAAATATTTACTTTTGTATTCCAAGTAATCTTTCCTGCTTTAATTGCTTCTAAAACAGCATACACAACCATCAATTTCGACATACTCGCAACAGCTAGTAATTCATCGGGATTTTGTTCATGTAGTATCTTTCCCGTGTCTGCATCAAATAAAATAGCAGCAGCAGCTTCTATATGTATGTTTTCTTCTGCATGGGAGTTAGTTGCTCCTAAGGAAGAAAATAACAATAGAAAAGCTAGTAAAATAGATAAGATTTTCCTCATATACATAATCACCTTCGCATCGTTATTAGCATATAGCTTGTATCATTCTAGCATGATTTTGTGAGGATTTTGACAAAACTTTCTCTATTTTAATTTAAAATTGCCGAAAAATGAGGATTTTAATGGAATATGAAAAGATATAAAAAAATGGGTAGGTCTATTTGTTATGAAGAAATGTAAAATGGGAGGAAGGGGTATCCCCTGCCTCCCGTTTTACATTCAATATTTTTCATTATTTTTTCTAAAACGACTTATCTCATTATAAGAAGAAATCTGTCTCCAAAAGATCAGTATGTAAGGCTTTTTGGTACAGGCTTTCGTTTTCTTATACATGTAAAAAGCTTGTTACTTTTTCGCTTGGTAAAATGTTTCCAACAAAGAATGTGCCAAATTCGCCGTAGCGTGCACTTACTTCATCAAAACGCATTTCGTATACGAGTTTCTTAAACTGAAGGACATCATCAGCAAATAGTGTTACACCCCATTCGTAATCATCAAAGCCAACGGAACCTGTAATCACTTGACGTACTTTACCAGCATATTGACGACCAATTTTACCATGGCTATACATAAGTTTTTTGCGTTCTTCCATCGGAAGCATGTACCAGTTATCATTACCTTGACGACGTTTGTCCATTGGATAGAAGCAAATGTGATTTGCTGTTGGTAATTCAGGATATAAACGTGCTAGAATTTGAGGATTTTGATATGGATCCTCATCAGCTGGAAGATAATTACTTAACTCAACAACAGATACATAAGAATATGCTGGAATCATATATTCAGCTAATGTTGTTTTATTTAATTCTGTTTCAATTTCATTTAACTCTTCCATTGTTGGACGCAGTAGCATGAACATAATATCAGCCTTTTGACCAACGATTGTATACATTGCATGGCTACCTTGTTTTTCTGCAGCTACTTTATTCCACTTTTCAATTATATTTAAAAATTCAACGATTGCTTGCTCACGTTCTTCGCTAGATAATGTTTTCCAAGATACCCAATCGATAGAACGTAAATCGTGCAAACAATACCAACCATCTAATGTTTTTGCTGCTTCACTCATTTCTTTCACCTCAGTTAATGATATTTTATACGTTAACTATAGCATATATAGTTTTAAATTCACCTATGTAACGCTTGGGTGCATAAAATTGTCACATTGTAAGATGATAGAAATAAGAGTGAACTGATATTTAATGAGGCTGAATTTTATGAAAATATAATCATTTTGTTTTTCCCTATTTTTTAGGAGCTATAAGTTTAAAATATATGTGAAAAGAAGTATTCTTAAAGGTAGAGTTTTTTAATATTTGTAGGAGGGTTTATTCGTGAGCGATTTATTTACAACAGTAAAAGAAAAGGTTCAAGGAAAAGGCATTTCTATCGTATTTCCTGAAGGAACGGATGAAAGAATTTTAGGCGCTGCAGAGCGTTTAGCAAAAGAAGAAATTGTAAAACCAATTCTAGTTGGTAATAAAGAAGAGATTAGCGCAAAAGCTGCTAGCCTGAATTTAACATTAGCAGGCATTGATATTTATGATCCAGCTACATATGAAGAAATGGATGCAATGGTAGCGTCTTTCGTTGAGCGCCGTAAAGGGAAAGCAACAGAAGAAGATGCTCGTAAAATCTTAAAAGACGAAAACTACTTTGGCACAATGCTTGTATATATGGGAAAAGCACACGGTCTAGTTAGTGGGGCAGCTCATTCTACAGCAGATACAGTTCGTCCGGCACTTCAAATCATTAAAACAAAACCAGGCGTTACAAAAACTTCAGGCGTATTCATTATGGTACGTGAAGATGAGAAATATGTATTCGCTGATTGTGCAATTAACATTGCACCAAACAGCCAAGACTTAGCTGAAATTGGTATTGAAAGCGCAAAAACGGCAGAATTATTCGGTATCGACCCACGCGTTGCAATGTTAAGCTTCTCTACAAAAGGTTCTGCGAAATCTCCAGAAACTGAAAAAGTTGTAGAGGCAACTCGTATTGCAAAAGAAATGGCTCCTGAATTAACATTAGATGGAGAATTCCAATTTGATGCAGCATTCGTACCATCTGTAGCTGAGAAGAAAGCTCCAGGTTCTGTTTTAAAAGGTGACGCTAACGTATTCGTATTCCCAAGCTTAGAAGCTGGTAATATTGGTTACAAAATTGCTCAACGCCTAGGTAACTTTGAAGCTGTAGGACCAATCTTACAAGGTTTAAATATGCCGGTAAACGATCTATCTCGTGGTTGCAACGAAGAAGAAGTGTACAAGCTAGCGTTAATTACAGCAGCTCAAGCACTATAATGATAAACCCCGCCTATTAAAGCGGGGCTTTTTTCGTTATTTCTCAAGGCCGAGCGCTTTATTATTACGATCAATAATGCGCTGTAAGTTCATCTCATATAATGGAACTTCATCTACTGTTAGTTGTGAAGGAGTTAACTTTTGTGCAAACTGTTGCAATGTTTTTAACAGGCGCAGCATTAAGTCTTGAACAGTAATTGTTTCACCTAGTAATTCAGATAATGAAGCCATTGTACTTGGTACAATGTTAGGATACGTAAACCTTGTTTGTTCTCCTTGAATTGCTATATTGTAAAAATCACGAACAAGAGCTGCGCGCCCAGAGCCGCTCCCTGTAACGCATAAATAAATTTGTACAGCTACTCCTCCGCGAATACGGCGCTGTGAAATACCAGCAAATTTTTGATCATGAATGCTTAAATCATAGCTTCCAGGACAATAAGAGCCGACGATTTCCTTTGCTTCAATATTTACATCGTAATCTTTTAGCATTTCTTTAATTAAGTGCCACATTGTATCATATCCAAGGTCAATATCGATACCTTTATCAGATTCTTGGAATAAAAGTGATACATTTAAAACTCCTTTATCAAGTACGACTGCAAGTCCGCCGGAATTGCGGACAATGACATTGAAATTCTGCTTTTTTAAGAAAGAAATTCCTTCTTGTAAATGAGGAAGCCTTGAATCCTGGATTCCGAGAACAATTGTATTGTGATGAACCCAAGAGCGCATTGTTGAAGCTGAAGCACCATTTCCAATTGTTGTACATAGCGTATCATCCATTGCAAATGATTGCAGAGCATGGAACGTAGGCCCTAAACTAGACTGATCAATAATGCGCCACTCTGGTTGAGATAAAATCGAATGGGAATTTCTCATATCATTAACCCCTTATCTATAAAATGACAATCTTTATTATAGCAAAAAAAGGTTGCGGGGGAGATTGTAAAAGAATCTTACTGGGGCTAGGATGGTTGGAGATATAGTGATGAAAGAGAATGTGATCTATTAGAGAGAAATATGGAAATTTAATTGCAGAATAAAAAGGATGCCTTATTCGCATCCTTTTTATTCTGCAATTTTTTCTAAGTTACCGTTTCGGTCCATTCGGAAAGAGGTTTGCGTGCGTTCTTCTTCGTCCATCAGTGCCAATTTACGAGCACGATTCATAATATTCATCAGTGTTTCGTAATCTTCTTGCACTGTATTCGATTGTTTTTCTAATTTTTCCAGTTTCTTTTCTAATTCTTCGTTGCGAAGGATTTGCTTTTTTAATTCTTGATTTAATCTCGTATTCTCGTTTTCGAGTGCGGTTACTTTCACATTGGAAGATCCTACTGTTTGTAAAAATTGAATGACATCTTGCATTGTGATAGAAGATTCAGAAGCAGTTGATGGTACTTGTACTGCTTGTTCCTCATGCGACGTTATTACTGATGGAGTTGGCGGTGTATAGAGTAGACGTTTTTTTGCATGTTCACCGCCAGCAGCTCGCATTTTATCTTTGCGATGTTTTTTTGCTAACTGAAGAGCTTGTTCATAGCTATAGCGAACGACAGCATTCCAACGAAACCCACAAGCTGCTGATGTCCGGTTTAAACGATCTCCAACTTCCTCAAATGCATTTAACTGTGTACTTCCTTCTCGAACATGACGGAGGACTGTTTCGGCGAGTAATAAATCATCCTCATCTGTCCAAGCATCTTGTCTTACTTTCATAGATTCAACTCCCTTTCTTTTTATGAACTTCCTATTTTTATATTGGGCAAAAAGAACAGCTTTTATACAAAGCTTTTAAAATTATGGTAGATTTTGATGATTTATTTCGTCTCTTTGCTGTGGATACGGTATAAGGTTTGAATGAAGGTGATTTACGTAGGGAAAGGTAAAAAATAAAACAAAGGTTTTCTGCTGTGCAAAGCGATAGAGGAAACTTGCATCCAGCTTCAAAGAGCGGTAAAATACCATTTAGTGTTTAGGTTAAATGTACTTGTGAAAAGTTTAAAATAGAGGAAGTGTTATATAAAATGGGAAACGAATTTCGCGTTTGTGATGATTGCCAAGCAACGAACATTAAAACGTTGATACCGAAGCTCAAAAAAATAGATTCATGTGCAAGTATTGAAATTGGATGCCAATCTTATTGTGGACCGGGTCGGAAAAAATCATTCGCTTTTGTAAACAATCGTCCAGTTGCAGCACCTAATGAAGACGAGTTAATTAAGAAAATTGAAGCAAAGTTAAATAAATAAGAGGAAGAGTGAGCGTTTCACTCTTCCTCTTATTTATATTCAAATGGCAGTTCGATTCGAATGCTTGTAATTGTATATTGCAAAATAATAGTTGACAGCCTTTTATAGCGCTAGGTAGAATAAGGAATATGATGATGAGAATCATTATCAAAAAAAGTAAGAAAGTCAATATTCTTTTTATTATTTCTTGAGAATCAATCTCATTTTGTTACATATATTATTGGTTAGGATGGTTGAGGGATGGGAGCAAGTGCGAGGAGTATAGAGCAGCAAGTAAATATAAAAGAGATTAAGAGCAGACCGCTTATTGCTTCTATTATTTTAATAGCAGGCACGATTTTGTTGGCTATAAGCATGGCAGTTTCCATTTCATTTGGAGCTGCAGATATTAGCTTAAAGACGGTATGGCAAGCTGTTTTTCAATTCGATAATTTATTGACACATCATAATGTCATTTGGGAGCTTCGCATGCCAAGAGCAATTGGAGGCGTAGTTGCAGGTGCGTTTCTAGCAGTATCAGGAGCAATTATGCAAGGGATGACGCGAAATCCGCTTGCATCGCCATCTTTAATGGGAATTACAGATGGAGCAGTATTTGGAATTGCGATTATGTATGCGTTTTTTCCAAATTCACCATACTTAATGTTTGTGATTGCTTCGTTTGTTGGAGCGGCATTTGGTGCAAGTATTGTATACGGTGTGGGAGCTTCCTCACCAGGAGGACTAACACCTGTTAAGTTAGCGCTAGCTGGAGCGGCAATTAGCGCCCTGCTTGGTGCCATCTCATCTGGTATCGCCCTTTATTTTAATCTCGCTCAAGAAGTAAGTATGTGGAATGCAGGTGGCGTTTCAGGGGTGAAATGGGCAAGTATTAATATGTTGTTACCAATTGGACTTGTTTGTCTTGTTCTAGCAATTATAATGTCTAGATACATTACAATCTTAAGCTTCGGTGAAGAAATTGCGATCGGACTTGGACAAAATACAACTTTAATTAAATTTATTGGAACTGTAATTGTCCTTGTTTTAACAGGATCAGCCGTATCGATGGCCGGATCAGTCGGGTTTGTAGGTCTTGTGATTCCACATATGACACGCTTTCTCGTTGGGTCTGATTATAGATGGGTCATTCCATGTTCCGCTGTATTAGGTGGCTTATTAATTGAATGTGCAGATATGTTATCTCGCATTATCAATCCTCCATTTGAAACACCAATTGGTGCGATTACAGCCTTAATCGGTGTTCCATTCTTCCTTTACTTAGCTCGTAATGAAGGGAGAGGAAAAATGTGAGGACAAGTATTTTAACAAAAAAGAACATTTCTGTTTTAACGATTATAGCGGGGTTAATTGTGTCCGTATTTTTCATTAGTTTAAATACAGGGACATTTAAAATACCGCCGATAGATGTATTGAAATCGTTAGTAGGATTAGGGGTTGAAGAGCAATCCGTTATTTTATTTGAATTTCGTATGCCTCGAATGGTTATTGCTATTTTAGTGGGTTCAGCATTAGCGATATCAGGGGCAATCATGCAAGGTTTATCAAGAAATCCACTTGCTGACCCTGGAATTATCGGTATTAATGCTGGAGCAGGATTGACAGTTGTAGTTTTCGTCTATTTCTTCTTTGGAAAAGTAGGAACCGGTACGTTCTTATCCGTATTCATCCTTCCATTTTTTGCTTTGGTTGGTGCGATATTGGCAGCAGTTATTATTTATACACTTGCATGGAAAAATGGCGTTTCATCAACGCGTCTTATTCTTGTTGGGATTGCAGTGGCAGCAGGATTTGGAGCGGTTAGTTTAATTTTCTCCATGAAGATGACTTCGAATGACTTTCGCTTTGCAACGATTTGGTTAGCAGGTAGTTTATGGGGGACGGATTGGAAGTTTGTATTAAGTGTGCTTCCATGGATGCTCATTTTTTTACCGATTGCAATCCGAAAGGCTCATGTACTGAATGTCATGAATTTAGGTGATGCAGCGGCAGTCGGTCTCGGTGTCAATGTTGAGAAAGAAAGACGTAAATTATTATTTATTGCTGTTTGTTTAGCTGGTGCATCTGTAGCTGTTGCAGGTGGAATTGGGTTTATCGGATTGATGGCACCACACTTAGCAAGGCGCCTTGTCGGAGGGAAGCACCAAATTATGTTACCGACAGCAGCATTAATTGGAACTTTTCTGTTATTGTTTGCAGATTTGATTTCTAGAAGTGTACTCACAACTTCAGAAATACCAGTAGGTCTTGTTATTTCTGTTATTGGTGCACCATATTTCATTTATTTACTTATGAGGACAAAATAAAGGGAGGCGCGTTTTGAATGGTGACTTTAGCAGTTGATTCGGTATCCGTTGGCTACAATGAAGGATTAATTATTGATGGATTATCAGTGGAAATTCCCGAAGGAAAGATCACGACAATTATTGGACCAAACGGATGCGGGAAATCCACATTGTTAAAGACAGCTTCTCGTATTTTAAAAGCAAAACGAGGGACTGTTTATCTGGATGGAAAAGCAATTGAGAAACAGCCAACAAAAGAAATTGCAAAAAAAATGGCGATTTTACCACAGACTGCAGAAGTGCCAACAGGCCTTACTGTGTTTGAACTTGTTTCATATGGTCGTTTTCCGCATCAAAAAGGATTTGGAACGTTGAAAGAAGAAGATTATCGCTATATTCATTGGGCCCTTGAAGTGACAGGGATGACAGAGTTTGCGTATCGACCAGCAGAGGCATTATCAGGTGGTCAACGTCAACGAGTATGGATTGCAATGGCGCTTGCGCAAGGAACAGACTTACTTGTATTAGATGAGCCGACAACATATTTAGATATGGCTCACCAGTTAGAAGTATTAAACTTATTGAAGAAGTTAAATCAAGAGGAAGGCCGTACAATTGTTATGGTTATTCACGATTTGAATCACGCTTCTCGTTTTTCTGATCATATGATCGCGTTAAGATCTGGCAAGCTCATTAAGCAAGGCACTCCAGATGAAGTTATGACAAGTGAGACATTGCGCGAAGTGTTTGAAATCGAAGCGCAAATTGTTCCGTGTCCTGTAAATTGTAAACCGATTTGTTTAACGTACGATTTAATGATGATTAATCAACAATTGCGTAAAAAAGCATAAATAGGGAAGCTTCCTCTCTTCATCGGATAGAGGGGAAGCATTCTAATGAATGTTGAACTTCTCACTTTCGTTTGGGAAGTTGAACACCCGTTAGAATGGGATGTACGAAACTTATAATAGGGATATATTGATAAATTGCTTTTATTGTTTCGTATAGTGATATACAGCTTATAAAGAAAATGATATCCAGGAGGAGAAAAGAATATGAAGAGATTCAAACTAACATTATTAGCAATGGTACTTGTTGTTACTTCTGTATTATTTGCAGCTTGTTCTTCTGATAAGAAGGAAGAAAAGAAAGCTGACGCAAATGCGAAAGAGCGCACTGTACAGCATGCAAAAGGGGAAATAAAAATTCCTGCAAAACCAAAGAAAATTGCTGACCTTAGTGGTTCGACGGAAGAATTATTAATCTTTGGAATGAAACCAATTATTACTGCAAATACGTCTCAAGAAAAAATTGATGCTCATATTGCAGATAAATTAAAAGGTGTAAAACCAGTTGGCTCTGCTTGGGGCGACAAAATCAACATTGAGGCAGTAGCTGCTGCAAAACCAGATTTAATTCTTGTGAATAATCGTCAAGAAAAAATCTATGATCAACTATCTAAAATTGCACCAACTGTTATGTTAAAAACTCCATTAGATCAATGGCGTCCGAAGTTTAAAGAATTAGGTAAAATCTTTGATAAAGAAAAAGAAACAAAAGAATGGTTTAAAAAGTATGATGATAAAGCAAGCAAATTACATGATAAAATCGTTGCGAAAACTGGCGATGCGAAGTTCATGAAAATGGCTGCATATCCAAATGCATTCCGTGTATATGGTGATTACGGTTACGGTAGCGTAATCTTTACAGATTTAAAATTACCGGCAGTTGCAGGGACACCAATGGATAAACCGTTAGTACAAGTACAAAAAGAAGCATTAATCGACTACAATCCAGATTACTTATTCGTATTTACAACAGGTGACGGTTCTCAGCGCTTAAAAGAATTCCAAGAAGAAACAATTTGGAAAAATATGAACGCTGTTAAGAACAACCACGTATTTACAATTAAAAATGATGCAGTAAACAAAGGATACTTCCCACTTGGTAAAGAAATGATTTTAGACGAAGTTGCGAACTTTGTTTTAGGGAAATAATAAAAAAGAAATCACTTTCGGAATCGTGAAAGTGATTTCTTTTTTATATAACAGTATTTTTATACAGTCTTTCATTTCTTTCTCTTTCCTATTTCGTTTATAATATAAAGTAAGAATGTAGTAAAGAAAGGAGGATGTCGATGGTATATTTAAACGACAAACTCAGCGAAACGAAAGTATTTAAAGACCCAGTACATAAATATGTGCATGTACGTGATCGCGTCATCTGGGATTTAATTGGGACAAAAGAATTTCAACGTTTACGCCGTATTAAGCAACTTGGAACGACATTTTTCACATTTCATGGCGCGGAACATAGTCGCTTTACTCATTCATTAGGTGTATATGAGATTATTCGTCGTATGATTGATGATGTATTTGATGGCAGACCAAATTGGAATGCAGAAGATAGATTATTATGCTTATGTGCTGCGCTCTTGCATGATGTTGGCCACGGACCATTTTCGCATTCATTTGAAAAGGTGTTTTCACTTAATCATGAGCAATTTACACAAAAAATTATTGTTGGTGATACCGAGGTTCATGAAGTTTTACGCCGGGTAGATTGTGAATTTCCGCAGAAGGTAGCAGACGTGATTGCGAAAACATCTCATAATAAATTGGCAATTAGTATGATTTCAAGTCAAATTGATGCGGATCGTATGGATTACTTGTTGCGAGATGCCTATTTCACGGGGGTAAAGTATGGGAATTTTGATATGGAGCGTATATTGCGTGTAATGCGTCCATATGGTGACCAAGTTGTTATTAAGAGCAGTGGTATGCATGCTGTTGAGCATTATATTATGAGCCGTTATCAAATGTATTGGCAAGTATATTTTCATCCTGTAACGCGCAGTGCTGAAGTTATTTTAACGAAGATTTTACACCGTGCGAAAACATTGCATGAACAATATTATACATTTAAGTATCATCCAGTACATTTCTATTCTTTATTTGAAGAAGAAGTAACAGTAGAAGATTACTTAAAACTAGATGAAAATGTGATGTATTACTACTTCCAGGTATGGCAAGAGGAAGAGGATTCAATCCTTAGCGATTTATGTCGCCGTTTTATGAACAGGAATCTTTTTAAATATGTAGAATTTACCGAGAAGCATGGTTTAGATAATTGGATGGAGTTAAGCAGTTTATTTAAAAAGATTGGTCTAGATCCAGAATATTACTTAGTTGTTGATTCAACGTCAGATTTACCATATGACTTTTACCGAGCAGGAGAGGAAGAGGAACGTCTTCCGATTTTACTTCGTATGCCAAATGGAGAACTTCGAGAACTTTCTCGTGAATCAGATATTGTCGAGGCTATTACTGGTAAGAAGAGAACGGATCAAAAGTTATTTTACCCACATGATTTAATCTATGAAGATGGACGAAAAGGAAAATATAAAGAGAAAATTATCCAGCTATTAGAAGGGAAAAAGTAAGAAGCAGTCTTATCGCTGCTTCTTACTTAAAAAGATTGAAATTATTTGTCGCTTAAGCGTTTTCCACCAACTGCGTAATGATTTTTAGACATTTCTTCAATGAAAACAACGATGTTTTCTTCTGGAGCACCAGTTGTTTCGCTTACTGCTGCAGTTACTTTTTCAGCAAGAGCTTTTTTTTGTTCTTCTGTGCGTCCTTCTAGCATTTTCACTGTTACGTATGGCATGTATATTCGCTCCTTTATGTAAGTTACAATCTTATTATAACGGATTTTAAGGGAGAACAATCGCAAAAAAACAAATATTTTCTTTTTTGACATAATGAAGAGGAGATGAAGTATGGATCAGTTATTTAGGTATCCATTGCACCAAATTCCACTTGTAGCAATGGCTATTATTATCGCTTTATCTGTGCATGAATTTGCACATGCATATGTTGCATATAAGTTCGGGGATGACACAGCAAAAAGACAGGGGCGTTTAACGTTGTCTCCAATGTCTCATCTAGACCCAATTGGTATGATTGCTGTACTTATTTTAGGCTTTGGTTGGGCACGTCCTGTACCTGTTAACCCATATAATTTTAAAAGGCCACGTCTTGCTGGCATTTTAGTATCTATTGCAGGGCCGATTAGTAACTTTCTTTTGGCAGCAATCGGCTTAATCATTTGGTATGCTCTAATAAGGATTGGTGTTTTAACTGCAATTCCATTTGCAGTTGCAGATACATTAGGACAATTTTTTGAAATTTTTATTGTTCTTAATGTTGTTTTGCTTGTTTTTAATTTATTACCGATTCCGCCACTTGATGGATATCGTGTTATGGAAGATTTAGCGCCAGCAAATATTCGCGCCAAAATGACGCAGTATGAAAAATATGGAGCAATTGCGTTATTAATTCTTGTGATTACACCGCTTGATCGCTATACAATTCAACCTATTTTCAGCGTGGTCATTCCGCAAGTATTAAGGTTTTTAGAAAGTATCATTGTGCCTATCTTTGGGCTTATATAATCTGTGAGTGAGGAGGAATTGTCTATGACAGAGAAAAAGAAAAAAATCGGTTTTAATATTATAAAGAACGATTCAACAGATGGACATGGTGGTTTTGGTGTGGGCGCGCTTAGCCTAGAAAACATTTCACCTGTTATTGTAGATGTAACAGAACAAACAGCCTTTGTTGATATCGGAGCAATGCATGCGCGCAGTGTGGTAGAAAAGGGAATTAAATTTTTAATAAATAAAGAAGAAGTTCCGAACGGAAAACCGTATTGGCTCGTTTGGGTAACGATTGAAAGAACGGAAAAAGGTGCGTATTATGCCGGTGTCACAGCCTGTGAAATGACAGTTGACCGCGAAATTCGCCGCGGCTATAAATCACTTCCTGAACATGTAAATAAAATGGATAAATCATTAAAGCGTCACATCATCGTTGATCATATGGATGAATCGTCTAAACAAGTATTGGGAAGATTCCTAAAAGAGCATAATGAAGCAATTTGGAATGAATCGAGCGCAGAATTACGTCATGCATTATTAGGCGAATAAAATCGTTGGTGTATAATATCTTCAAACCAATTGAGGATAAGAAAGGGAAAGGCTACTAGAAGTATTTCTAGTAGCCTTTCATTTCGTTTACCATGGGATGTATTTTTTCCACCAGCTATCCTTTTTCTTCTCTTTACTAATTTTCTCAAAGTCTTCTTTATCATCAACATGGTCCATACAATATTCAGTTGGCTCCGTCCCTTTTGTAAAATACATTTTTACAAAGGTAGGGCATCCTTTTGTCGCGATTTTTCCATTTTCAGGATTAATATTTAAAGCGATAACATCACTTGGTTGCTTCAACTTTTTCTTCGGCTGACCATCTAATCCTTTTTCCATTGTATCTGCCCAGATTCTTTTGGCATAGCCTTGTTCAGCTGGGTTGGAAATCGGTTTTGGCTGGTCATATCCGACCCAAACTCCTGTGACAAGTTGCGGTGTGAAGCCAATCATCCAACTATCTGTTTCGGTTGAACCTGATTTTCCGGCATATGTTCGTGACAATTTTGGAAGAAGGGATTGTCCTGTTACAGCGGCATAACTGCCTAATTTTTTGTTAAACATTCCAGTCATCATCTCTTCCATAACAAATGCTTTATTTTTATCAAGAACTTGCTTACTTTCTAAGTGTGCATCGTATAAAATATTTCCCTCGTAATCAACAACGCGGCGAATAAAGGCTGGTTTCACCTGTTTTCCGCCATTAGCAAACATACTATAGGCATTTACCATTTCAATTGGTTTTACAGGAGATGTACCGAGAGCGAGAGAAGGAACATCTTGCAATGAACTTGTAATACCAAATTGTTTCGCTGTTTTTATGAGAGTTTCAGTCCCTAAAAATAAGTTTGTTTTGACAGCATACACATTATCCGATACGGCAAGAGCTTGTGCCATCGTTACAAAATCATCTGCATAATAGCCCTTATAATTTTTCGGTTGATACTTCGAAACACCGTCTCCTAAAGTAAATACGGTATATTCACTTTTTAACCGAGTAGCAGGTGTAAAGCCTTTCTCTAGTGCCGCGTAATATAAAAATGGTTTAAAGGTTGACCCCGGCTGACGAGCAGCTTGGATGGCCCGGTTAAATTGGCTCTCCTTATAATCTTTTCCTCCTACAAGAGCAGCTACTTCCCCTGTTTTCGGATTCATGGAAACAAGGGCGGTTTGGATATCTGTTGTCTTTGGAATATGATCCTTCACAGCTTGTTCTGCAATGCTTTGTAGCTTTGGATCTAATGTTGTATAAATACGAAGACCACCGCGTTGCAATGTTTGTTCATCTAATCCAACATCGTGAAGAAGAGCAGCTTGTACGGCATCTTGGAAGTACGGTGCTATTTCTGTCACTTCTTTTGTATCTAATGAAGAAAGTGCTAGCCTTTCTTTTTTTGCAGCTTCAGCTTGTTGTTTTGTAATATATCCTTGCTCGACCATTTCATTTAAAATAAGCGATTGTCTTTGTTTAGCACGTTCTTTTTTTAAGTAAGGTGAATAAAGGCTCGGCCCTTTTGGAATTCCAGCAAGCATACTTGCTTCTGCCAATGTTAAATCTTTTGCTGCTTTATTGAAATATAGCTGGGCAGCTGCTTCAATTCCGTAAGCGCCATGTCCATAGTAAATGGTATTTAAATAGCCTTCTAAAATACGATCCTTACTATAATTGACTTCAAGGCGGATTGTATAAATAGCCTCTAATAGCTTTCTTTTCCATGTCTTATCATGGTCTAAGTAAAGGTTACGAGCGTATTGTTGTGTAATAGTACTAGCCCCTTGTACTTTAGCCATCGCCTTTATATCAGCAATGATTGCTCCAATGATTCGCTTCGTATCGAAACCGTGATGGTTATAGAATCTTTGGTCCTCGATCGAAAGCGTCGCCTCTTTCACATAAGGAGAAATCTGTTCAAGTGGAATATTATAGCGCTTTTGCATCTTATTGCTTTGTCCCATAACTGTATCGTCATTCGCATAAAAAATACTCGTTTGTGGGACCAAAGTGGGAGGTGGTCCCATTATTTTTGCAACGATAATAATGATAAAAAAGGAACAAACGAAAAATAGAACAGATGAAAAAGCCACGGTGAAGAAAAGACGTTTATATGTTTGTAGTTTGGAATTGATAGTTTGATCCATCTTCTTCATCCCCTCGTTATATACTTTTACTAGTATTGAGGGTTTTATTGTATTTTAAACACAAAAAAGAGCCCTTTCCGTTAAGAAAGGAGCCCAAGAGCACGCGTAGGCCAGTCTGTAATGATGACATCTACTCCGTAATCTATCATGGTTTGCAAGTCTTGCTCTTCATTAATTGTATAAGGGCGGAAGATAAATCCTTGTTTCTGCGCCATTTGTACGAACTCTTTTGTTAACAGTTTAAAATTAGGGTGTAGCCCCGTCGCTTCTCTTTTTCTCGCTTCCCCAACTGGATCTAACATGGGTTCATCATATAAAAGAGCTCTCGGAATTTCAGGTGCTATTTCAGCTAATAATGAAATAGAATCATGATGAAATGATGAGAATATAATTTTGTTTGATAGATGGTACTCGCGTACAAGATCGACAACTTTTCGTTCAATATTCGGATAGTGAATCACATCTGTTTTGAGTTCAATATTTAGCTGCAGTTTTGTTGTAGAGAGCCAAATGAGTACTTCGCGCAAAGTAGGAATCTTCGCTTCATGAAAAGAAGGGTGCTTATGACTCCCAGCATCTAAACTTTGTAGTTCCGCTACTGTTTGTTCAGAAACGAGTCCCGCACCATTTGTTGTGCGATCAACAGTTTCGTCATGAATAACAACAAGTTCGCCATCTTTTGACAGGTGGATATCAAGTTCGATCCCGTCAGCACCAATGCGCTCTGCTTCTTGGAAAGCAATCATCGTATTCTCTGGATGGCTACCTTTCGCCCCGCGGTGTGCGAAAATAAGTGGTTTCTTCATTTCAAAATCTCCTTATTTATGTATTTTCTCCATTATGAAACTGATATAGAAAAAATACAATCAAAATTACAAATATTTACAAGTATATAATAGTTGCGTAAAAGTTAACGTTAACGTAAAATGTAATAATATGATAAGAGGAGGGATACATATGTATAAAATCGATGAAGTAACGAAGCAAGTCGGTTTAACAAAACGCACACTTCGTTATTATGAGGAAATCGGTTTAATTCATCCGCCGGAACGCAGTGAAGGAAACATTCGTCTTTATACAGATCGAGATATTGAGAGAATTAAGAAGATTGTAGAAGCAAAGGAAGTATTAGGAATTACTCTGCAAGAAATGCAGCATTTCTTATCATTGAAAGAGCGAATGGAAAAAAGAAGAAATAGTGATAATCCGCTTGACCGAGCGATGATTCAAGAAATTAAAGATATGCTTGAAAGTCAAGTACAAACATTAGATATAAAAATGAAACAAATGGAGCGAGTGAAAGCTGAATTAGAAGACAGCTTAGAGCGCGCGCGTAATTTCTTAGAGAAAACAAAAGGAGAGTAAGTGAACATGGGGAGTAGACAGAAAATGGGAAGATTCATTACAGTATTGGCTACATTCTTGGCTTTCTCAGGTATTGGAGTTGTCGACCCCATTTTGCCAATTATAGCTGAGAAAATTGGTGCCACACATTGGCAAGTAGAAATGCTGTTTACAGCGTATATTTTAACGATGGCAATTATGATGTTACCAGCAGGAATCTTTGCTTCCAGATTTGGAGATAAGCGAATGATGACAATTGGTCTTGCGATTGTAACTGTTTTTGCATTTACATGTGCTATATCACAAACAATTGCGCAATTATCTCTTTTCCGTGCAGGATGGGGACTAGGGAACGCGATGTTTTTTGCAACTGCAATGACATTATTGATTGCTCTAAGTAAAGAAGTTCATGAGGCAGTCGGTTTATATGAGGCAGCAATTGGTTTCGGTATGGCTGGCGGACCGTTATTAGGTGGTATATTAGGCGGATATTCATGGCGTTACCCATTTTTTGCAACGAGCTTTTTCATTTTCTTAGCATTTATTTTAGTATTCTTTTTTGTAAAAGAGCCGGAGCGAAAAACGAAGCGTAAGGCAGCTGGTGTAGGAGAATTACTTAACTTAGTAAAATATAAACCATTTATGCAAGGTGCGATTTCAGGTATGTTATATTACTATGGTTTCTTCGTTGTGCTAGCGTATTCACCACTTATTATGCATGTATCAGCAATCCAACTTGGATTTGTATTTTGCGGATGGGGGTTAGCATTAGCATATGGTTCTGCGATATTAGCTCATAAATTAGAAGGGAAATATGAACCGAAGGCATTGCTACGTTTCAGCTTATTTGTATTTGCCATCCTATTAGTTGCATTATTCTTTGTTCAAATCATGTGGTTACAAATTGTTTTCATTGTTTTATCTGGGTTAGCATCTGGCTTAAATAACGCTCTATACACAAGCTATGTGATGGATATTTCACCTTATGAAAGATCGATTACATCGGGTGTGTATAACTTTGTGCGCTGGTTAGGCGGAGCAATTGCTCCTATTTTATCGGGAATTATTGGTCATGCAATTTCACCACAGAGTCCGTTTTTAGTAGGTGGAATCGTTGTTTTAGTTGGATGTATTATGATTTTTATTCCAGTTCGTCAATCAGCAGAAATAGAGACAAAGGCCCTTTCTTAAGAAAGGGTTTTCTTTATATCGATATATAAGAGTCAGTTGACTTAAATATATTTTTAGTCTTTTTACACTTTTAACTATACTTTTCCGATGTTTTGTTTTATTTTTGTTAGGGGACATTAATGATGTCCCTATTATAAATTTGCAATGAAAGGCGTGATTGTACGATGGAACTATGGTTCACTGAGAAACAAACAAAACATTTTGGAATTACGGCGCGTATTAACCGCACATTACATACGGAGCAAACAGAATTTCAAAAGCTTGATATGGTAGAAACAGAAGAGTTCGGAAACATGCTGATTTTAGATGGTATGGTAATGACAACAGAAAAAGATGAGTTTGTCTATCATGAAATGGTAGCGCATGTTCCTTTATTTACACATCCAAACCCTGAGAACGTATTAGTTGTTGGTGGTGGCGATGGTGGTGTCATTCGCGAAGTACTAAAACACCCAAGCGTGAAGAAAGCAACACTTGTTGAAATCGATGGGAAAGTAATTGAGTATTCTAAGAAATATTTGCCATCTATTGCAGGAGCATTAGATCATGAACGTGTGGAAGTAAAAGTAGGAGATGGTTTCCTACATATCGCAGAAAGTGAAAATGAATACGATGTAATTATGGTTGACTCTACAGAGCCAGTCGGACCAGCAGTTAACTTATTTACAAAAGGATTCTACGCTGGAATCTCTAAAGCGTTAAAAGAAGATGGGATTTTCGTTGCACAAACGGACAACCCTTGGTTTACACCAGAATTAATTACAAATGTAGTGAAAGATGTGAAAGAAATTTTCCCAATTACTCGTTTGTATACAGCAAACATTCCAACGTACCCAAGTGGACTTTGGACATTTACAATTGGATCTAAAAAGTATGATCCACTAGAAGTAAGTGAAGACCGTTTCCATGATATCGAAACGAAGTATTATACAAAAGAACTTCATAAAGCATCATTTGCTTTACCGAAGTTTGTTGGAGATTTAATTAAGTAAGGACGGGGAACGGTTAGAAGGGATAATCTCTTTTAGTCGCCGCTAAAGCATAAATAACTCATTTAAGGTGTTTGTCTATAAGGCTTGAACATGCTAGTTATGTATGCTTTAGAAAATAAAAAAGTCTTCTTACTATTGCTAAGAGGATGAAGAGTGATCGAGAAAGAGGAGTACAGCACTCCAAATTTGAGAAATAATGAAAGGTTGGGATACCTTAGGTTCCACATAAGGAGGAAAAGAATATGCGTTTTGATGAAGCTTATTCAGGTAAAGTATTTATTAAAAGTCATCCGAGTTTTGAAGAGGCAGAAGCTGTTATTTACGGGATGCCAATGGATTGGACTGTAAGTTATCGTCCAGGTTCTCGCTTCGGCCCTGCACGTATTCGTGAAGTATCAATTGGACTAGAAGAATACAGTCCATATTTAGATCGTGAACTAGAAGAAGTAAAATATTTTGATGCTGGTGATATTCCACTACCATTTGGAAATCCACAGCGCAGCATAGACATGATTGAAGAATATGTAACAAAACTATTAGATGCCGGTAAGTTTCCACTAGGTCTTGGTGGTGAGCACCTAGTGTCTTGGCCAGTTTTTAAGGCAATGGCAAAAAAATATCCGGACTTAGCAATCATTCATATGGATGCTCATACTGACTTACGTGAGTCCTATGAAGGGGAGCCTTTATCCCATGCGACGCCAATTCGCAAAGTATGTGATTTAATTGGGCCGGAAAACGTATATTCTTTCGGAATTCGTTCTGGTATGAAAGAAGAATTTGAATGGGTAAAAGAAGTGGGCATGAACTTATATAAATTTGAAGTGTTAGAGCCATTAAAGAAAGTATTGCCAAAACTTGCAGGACGCCCAGTCTATGTCACAATCGACATCGACGTATTGGATCCAGCACATGCACCTGGCACAGGAACGTTAGAAGCTGGCGGTATCACATCTAAAGAATTATTAGATTCCATCGTAGCAATTGCAAATTCAGATATAAAAGTAGTTGGAGCTGACCTAGTCGAAGTAGCCCCAGTCTACGACCATAGTGACCAAACCCCAATCGCAGCAAGCAAATTCGTGCGGGAAATGCTACTTGGTTGGGTAAAATAAAAGCGGAGGTGGCTTGCTCAGAAGGGAAGGTCATTGGAACTCCAGACGAAGAGGCGCACTTTGCCTCGCAGGAAGGAGTGAAATGTCCGCCCCTTCTAGCCACCATAACTAGAGAAAATAAAAGCGGAGCCGATCACAAATTCAGATATCGGCGATTCGACACATAATATCGACCGCTCTTCAAATTTTGACAATGATTATAAGTTATATGAAAAAAGAGCGAGTTCCACGCAGGGAACTCGCTCTTTTTTATGCGACTTTTTCTTTTGAAGAAATTCCGCGGATTTCATCAGCGGTACGGATTGGGTATTTACGGAAGACAAGCGTTCCGATATAACCGATAATTGTGGTAACAATCCCACATAATATAGCGGCGATTGTAACTTTTATTGCATCGTTAAATCCAAAAAGAACAAGAAGTCCTGGAATTGGTGATGCGGTACCAGGTGCATTATTTACGAGTTGAAATAAAGATGTGATAATACCAGCTAATGCACCGCCGACAAAGTTTGTCGTATAGATTGGAATCGGATTGGCAGCGACAATATCAGCTTGTGTCAATGGTTCAATAGCGACAGCAATCGTATCTTTTTTGGAACTAATCTTTAAACGTTTAAAGAAAATAAAGTTCAGTGGAGCTGAAGCTGCTACGGCAAGACTCCCAATCGCCATTGGTAAGCCTGTTAACTGAAGCATAGCAGTTAAAGCCATGGAGCTTAATGGAGATGTAGAGATAACTGTGATGAGCCCACCAAGCATAACGCCCATAATAATTGGGTTTTCTGTAGTTGCAATCGAAATAATAGAACCAATTTTCCCAAGTGTTGCATTTACAACAGGGTCTATAAACATAGCCATACCGCGTGATAGCGGTGCCGCAATAAATAAAATTGCTAAAAATTCAACGCCAGCTGGTAACCTTTTTTCAAGGAATTTTACAATAAAGGCGCAAACATATCCGGCGAAAAATCCGGGTAAAATACCGAATCCGCTAGTAGCAATACCGATTAATACAGCATATACAGGAGATACACCAATTGCTAATGCGACTAAAATGGCCGATGCAACACCGCTCATACCACCAGATGCCTTTCCGACAGCAAATAAAAATTCGCTATGAAACATTTCGCCACCAATATAACGGTGAAATGCTTCAATGAGAAAGCTGGCAATTGCGGCATTTGCTAAAGCTCCCATCGCTTTCATTCCGTAAGGAGCGCGGTAGCTAAAAAGTGTAAATAGAAAAAGTACAACAAGTAATAGTGCTAAACCTTGTAAGATAGCCATTTAAAAACTGTCTCCTTTGATTTTTGTTATAAAAATTTGTATTATTCAATAATAATACAAAAGAGGATGAAACGGAAAAATTTTTTATTAGGAAAATACTGCAAAGTGAGTCAATCTTACGATCATGTAAGATAAATGTAATGCATTTCAATAGAGTATAGTATACCCTTTTCTTTATAATACAGATATAAGAAATTTAGACAGGAGGCGCATCTATGAAGCTGGCAATGAAAGTGATAGCAGTTTTTGCTATTATTTTAGGTGGAACAGCATATTATTTACAAACAAAAACAGAAGGCGTTGATGCCTTTGTAGACAACTTCTTTTCAAATAAAGAAATACAAGATTATTATGCGGTGATCAATAAAGGTGAGAAAAAAGGTGATGAGTATTTATATACTCTTAAAGGATATACAGAAGATGGAAAACAACAAATGATTAAAAAGATGGTGAACCGTCAATTACAGGAAGGGACTTTTATAAAAATTTACGCAAAAGGTATACAAGGAAAAGGCTGGGCAGAAGTACCAAAAGAATCGATTCCACCAAAAGCGTTGCAAAAGATAGAAAAATCATAAAAGGAGCGAAGGGGTTCGCTCCTTTACTAATGCGTTAAAATCGTAATCGACGAACTTGTTTTATGCGAAATCATTTTTACCCGGCCACCAATCGGAAAAGTAAAAATAGGAGTTGTATGTCCAAAGTTAGCGTTAGCAATGACAGGAATATGTGTGAGTTCAGGTTTTGAGTCAATCATTTCTTGAATGTCCTCCATAGTGGACGCTGCTCCTTTTTGCATTCTTCCTAATACAATGCCTTTTATATGTTCAAATCCAGGCTGCTGGATGAGAGAGTGTAAATAGCGATTGAAAGTTTGAATGGTAGATTTACCTGTTAAATCATCTTCTTCAAGGAACAAAATTTTATCACATAAGCTTGGCATATATGGCGTGCCTTGCAATAAATTAAAAGTGCTCATATTTCCGCCAACAATCTCGCCAGTACTTTCACCCTCATGTATGGAAATATATCCTTCGTTACTCATAAATTCTCGCTGCTCTTGGTCGATATACCATAGGTCATCGCTCCAAGTTTTAGAAGGGACTATTTCTATTGCATCATTAGTAGTCAGACACTTTAAAAAGTAATCTATCGTATAGTCGAGCCCATGTTTCATTCCAAATGATGAAAAATGTGGGCCTGAATATGTAACTAAACCTGTTTTTTTATAAATTGCATTACTTAAAGCGGTAATATCAGAGTAACCACAAAGAATTTTCGGGTTTTGACGAATGCAATCATAATCGAGATATTTCAATAAATCATTAGAGTTATATCCCCCAAGTGTTGTTAAAATAGCTTTTACATTCGGATCAGAGAATGCTTCATGCAGGTCTTGAACTCTTGAAGAAATAGAAGAGGAAGCGAATCGATCTATCTCTTCAGCATGTTTCGAGAATGTAACTTGAAAGCCCATATTTGTTAATCTTTCAATTGCGAGATTACGGTTGTAATGCGAAACGATACTTAAGCTACATGAAGGTGAAATGACTCGGATTTCATCACCTTGCTTTAATTTTTGTGGAAACATGTTTGTCGCTCCTTAAATGATAGAATATTTAGATTTAATGATTATTTTAACATATAAAGGAAACAAAGGATGAATTATTTTACGAAAAGGAGTTTTCCTGATTTTTCAGCAGACAGATATGGGTTTTTTTTGATATGATAGGAAAAGTGAATTATTTTAATATCTATAATAATGTTGAAAGGTGTGCAAGACGTGGAAAAACAACTTGCAGGCTTGCCGGTGGATGTTCATTTCGTCACAGAAATCCGTGAAGGGGCACGTAAGGAAACCGTTGCTTTTCAGGCAAATGGTCAATACTATGTAAAAGGTGAAAGTACATATGTAACATTCCAGGAGCCAAATGAACAAGGCGAAGTGAGGACGATAATTAAAATTCAAGATGGACAAGTGCTCATTATGAGGTCAGGTGTCGTTTCAATGCGTCAGACGCATGTAAAGGGTGAATGGACAACTGGTACATATAAGAGTGAACTTGGCACGTTTGCATTGCAAACAAAAACAGATAATGTTCTTTTTAAATGGTCGGATGAAAAGAAAAAAGGACAGCTCTTTTTAGCGTACGCATTGCTTCTAAGTGAACAAGAAGCTGGCAGATATACAATTACGATTAATTTAAAGGAGGCAAAATAATGAACTCTTTAGAACAAGTAAAAGAATTGATTAAAGAAGAAATTAAAGCTGCTGTATTAAAAGCAGAATTAGCAACAGAAGAACAAATTCCAAATGTTATATTGGAAACTCCAAAGGATAAAACACACGGTGACTTCTCTACAAATATGGCAATGCAGTTAGCGCGCGTTGCGAAAAAAGCTCCTCGTATGATTGCAGAAGAGTTAATTACAAACTTTAATAAGGAAAAAGCCTCTATTGAAAAAATTGAAATCGCTGGGCCTGGTTTTATTAACTTCCACATGGATAACAGTTATTTAACAGATTTAATTCCAACGATTGTAAAAGCTGGTGAAGCTTACGGTGAAACAAACACTGGTAAAGGTGAAAAAATTCAAGTTGAGTTCGTATCTGCAAATCCAACAGGAGATCTTCACTTAGGACATGCGCGCGGAGCAGCAGTCGGTGACACTTTATGTAACGTATTGGCAAAAGCAGGATACGACGTATCTCGTGAGTACTACATTAACGATGCAGGCAACCAAATTCACAATCTAGCTCTTTCAGTTGAAGCACGTTATATGCAAGCATTAGGTTTAGAGAAAGAAATGCCAGAAGATGGATATCACGGTGCGGATATTATGGAAATCGGAAAGCGTTTGGCTGAAGAATTTGGCGATCGCTATGTAAAGGCTGATGAAAAAGAAAGCTATGAATTCTACCGTCAATACGGTTTAAAATATGAATTAGCGAAACTTCAAAAAGACTTAGATAGCTTCCGTGTGAAGTTTGATGTATGGTTCTCTGAGACATCATTATATAAAAACGGTAAAATTGACGCAGCACTTGCTGTATTAAAAGAGCGTAATGAAATCTTTGAAGAAGATGGGGCAACTTGGTTCCGCTCAACAGCTTACGGTGATGACAAAGACCGTGTATTAATTAAAAAAGATGGTTCTTACACATACTTAACACCAGATATTGCGTATCACCGCGATAAATTAGAGCGTGGATTTGATAAACTGATCAATATTTGGGGTGCAGATCATCATGGTTACATTCCTCGTATGAAAGCTGCAATTCAAGCGCTTGGCTATGAGAAAGAAACACTTGAAGTAGAAATTATCCAAATGGTACAACTATACCAAAATGGTGAAAAAGTGAAGATGAGTAAGCGTACAGGTAAAGCAGTTACCCTTCGTGAACTTATGGAAGAAGTAGGCGTGGACGCAATGCGTTACTTCTTTGCAATGCGCAGCGGTGATTCTCATTTAGACTTTGATATGGATTTAGCTGTATCAAAATCAAATGAAAACCCAGTATACTATGCACAATATGCTCACGCGCGCGTATGCAGCATCCTTCGTCAAGGAGAAGAGCTTGGATTACATGCAGGTGGAGATGTAAACTATAAACTGGTTGCTTCTGAAAAAGAAATTGACTTACTGAAAAAACTTGGTGAATTCCCAGCAGCAGTTGCAGAAGCAGCACAAAAACGTCTACCGCACCGTATTACAAGCTATGCATTTGAATTAGCAGCAGCTCTTCATAGCTTCTACAATGCAGAAAAAGTATTAAATCAAGATAACTTAGAATTAAGTAAAGCTCGTTATGAATTAATGAAAGCAGTGCGCATTACACTTCAAAATGCATTAGCATTAGTAGGAGTATCAGCACCAGAAAAAATGTAATAAAGAAAAGCAAAAAAAGGCAATCACACCATATTGTGATCGCCTTTTTTTTTCATTGAATTGTATAAGTAACAGAAAAACTAATAGGGCTATAGTAAGTAGATGGTGCATGATATTGTACATACATATTTCCATCTGTTTGCGCAGTGAAAATGCGGCTGTAACCATCAAAGTAGTGTCCGATTAGATTATGATTTGCATCATAAACGCTATAACTAGGAGTCTTACTATTAGGATGGATTGTGAGCTCCTGTCCTTTTTTTAGAAAAATAGCCTCTTTTTCAGAGCTAGTACCTGGTTGAAGAGAATAGAACTTTGTAAAGCTTTGTTCTTGTGTAGCTGCTGCTACCTTTGTTTCAGAGATGAAAGCAGTAGCTCCTGTAATTCCAGCAAGTGTTAATGCACCAGCAATAATCATGTTTTTCATAATAGAAATGCCTCCCTTTAGGTGTAATCATTTGTGTTACATCTAATATTTTACATGAAGAAGACAGGGAGTGAATATGCTTTTATGCATATTTATTTTTTCTCAATAAAAAACCACCGAATAATCGGTGGTTTGACGATTAAGCTGCTTTTTGCTCTGTTTGCACATTCGTATTTTGAATTGAGTTATAAGCACCAGTACCAATGACTTCTAATGCCATTTTCATACGTTCTGGTGAGATGTTTTCTAGTACATTATCTTGAGGCGTATGGTATACTTTCTCAATATGATAGATTAATGGATCCCAGCTATCGACGCCCATCCAAATAAATAATGCAGAAGGAATACCAACCTCAGCAAATGGAACATGGTCGCTTGAACCGAACTTTCCTTGAAGAACAAGGTCATTATTTAGCTCCTTACTAGCTTGTAATGCAGCATTCGTTACAAGATTTGTTGAACCATCAAGAGTCATAGCATATAAGTTCTTAGCCTTCTCATAGTTTGTAGCAACCATGTCAGCATTGAACACACCTAAAATACGATCGCGTTCTTTCTGCGATAAGTTTTGTACATAATGATCGGATCCTAGTAATCCTCTTTCTTCTGAGCCGAAAGCAATGAACCGAATTTCCTTATCTGTTTCTACATTTTGAAAAGCACGAGCTAACTCTAATACTAATCCTGTTCCAGAAGCATTATCATTTGCCCCAGGTGCTCCTACGACACTATCATAGTGAGAGCTTATAATGACAGCTTTTTCATTTCCAGTACTCTTTTGTGGTTTCTTTTTTGCGATAACATTTACAGATTGTAGATTTGTCTCATGTCTTGCTTTTAAAGAGAGCGTTATCGTTTTGTTTGTCGCAAGTTCTTCTTTAAATGCATTCCCTTGTGCATAAGCAAGACCAAATACAGGAATGGATTGTTTTTTTGTTAACTGTGGATTAAAAGTTTGCCCATAATTTCCGCGACCGCCAATTAGGCTATATAATAGGACACCTTTAGCTCCCTTTGCTACAGCATTTTCGACTTGTTTGTTATAGTCTGTTACCGTGTTACCTCGTTCAAATAAAACAATCTTTCCGTTTACCTCATTTGGAATATCATTTAAATTTGTTCCACCTTGTACAAAAATGAGAGAAGCAGTAACAGGGTTACTAGAAATAAGCGCATTTGAGGCAGCCCCAGCTTGCCAACTTTTTGATTGTGATAATGATGAGTCTATAAAGCCTACATATTGATCGGGTACAGAGAAAGGCTGATATTCTACCTCATATCCTAGTGATTGTAGTTTCATTCCAACATAACGGGAAGCCCATTGTTCTGATTTTGTTCCACCAGGGCGCGGACCGATGGTTTCGGATAAGAATCGGACGTGTTCGATGGCGCGATTTGCATCAACTTGTTGGGTAATAGGTGGAGTTTTTATAGTTTCTGGTGGGGCATCAGCCTTTGCTTGTCCGATTGGAGCGAGGCTAATAGCGAGTGTAGCAGCAAGCAAAGAGCTTACTATTTTTTTCTTTAGTAATCTTTTCATATTTTTCTCTCCCATTCTTCTAATCTTTATGACTGACAAAAGAAGATGGCTAGTACTCCGTATTTTATTATAAAATTTCTGTATTTTCAATTATTTACATTTGAGAAATAGGGTAGAACGATAAAATATGTATATTTACATATTTTTGATAAGGATATGTATGTTATCATTCTAACTGAAGGCTCGCTTTCTCTTTGAAAGCCCCTAAATTGCATGGATCTAGTGTACCCAAACTTTAGATTATGTAGAGAAAAGAGATCCCATTTAGGATTTCTTTTTCTTATTGCTTGAACCTTATGAAGGTGATAATCATGTTTTCGCATTCCATGATTATCATCAGTGATATATGTAAGGCATCCATATGAAAAAAGAGGCTGTTCAAGATTTGAACAGCCTCGCCCCGTTTAAAAAGGTGATTCTGAAAAAGAATCACCTTTTTATTTTAGTCTTGTAATTGTGTTAAAATAATTGGTTCACCACGTGTAACAATAATGGTATGTTCGCATTGTGCAACAAGACTTTTATCTGGTGTAATGAATGTCCAACCATCATCACCGCGTTCGATAATATGATCAGCTTTCATAGAAATGAATGGTTCCACAGCAATAACAAGTCCGTCTTTTAAAAGTGCATTATCCATTGGATCATAGTAATTTAAAATGTGATTTGGTGCCTCATGAAGACTAAGTCCGATACCGTGTCCAGTTAAGTTTTGAATAACGTTATATCCGTTTTTATGTGCAAAGTTGGAAACTGCACGACCAATTTGATTTTGTTTTGAACCAGCTTTCACCTTTTTCATAGCTGCCCAAAATGCATCTACTGCTGCTTGGCAAAGCTTTTCTTTTTCTTCATCTGTTCCAAGGACAAATGAAATGCCTGTATCCGCATAATAACCATCGAGTGCAGCAGATACATCTACGTTTACTAAATCGCCTTCTTTTAATACACGATCTCCTGGGATACCATGGGCAACTTCTTCATTTACACTAATGCACGTTACACCTGGGAAATCGTATTCTTTTTCAGGTGCAGAAATAGCACCGTGTTCATCTAATACTTTTTTACCAATTAAATCAAGTTCTTTCGTTGTCATACCCGGCTTCGCTTGCTTTTTCATTTCCTCGCGTGCAAGCGCAACAATACGGCCGATTTTTCGTAAACCTTCTAAATCTTGTTCATTACGAATAATCATGAAAACCACTGTCCTTCCTCGAATGTATCTTACCCGATTGTATCATGTTTATTTTTGTCCTGCTACTTGTGTGCAATATACAGGGGTGATTCTGCTCATAGAGAATATGTGACAATTGTCATGTGCAAGTCATGACGCATCATACTGTTTTCTTAGTTTTCCAATTTATACAATATAAACATAAGAAGTAACGGGGGTAGAGAGATGGAAAAGATTATTGAAGTAAATAATGTTTCAAAAATATTTAAATATAAAAAAGCAGTAGATAACGTTTCGTTTCATGTGGAGAAAGGACAAATTGTCGCATTGCTTGGTCCGAATGGTGCGGGGAAAACAACAACCATTTCTATGATGCTTGGATTAAAAGAGCCATCAAAAGGAAATGTGTCCCTATTTGGAAAGAGTCCGAAACATCAAAGTGTTCGAAATCGCCTCGGTGCAATGCTACAAGGGGTTAGTGTGATTGATAGTGTAACAGTGGAAGAAGCAATTGAATTATTTCGTAGTTATTATACAAGCCCGATTGCAAAAGAAACATTACTGCGACTATCGAACTTAGAGTCAGAGAGAAAACAACGATGTGAGAAATTATCAGGTGGACAAAAGAGAAGGTTAAATTTTGCCCTTGCACTTGCAGGGAACCCAGAATTGCTATTTTTAGATGAGCCTACTGTAGGTATGGATATTACATCGAGGAAACATTTTTGGGAAACAATTCGAAAACTAGCAAGTGAAGGAAAAACAATTATTTTAACAACACATTATTTAGAAGAGGCGGATGCTTTAGCTAATCGAATTTTGTTGTTTGCAAATGGAAAAATCATTGCTGATGGAACACCAGAAGAAATGAAAGCAACCATTTCACAAAAAACGATTTCTTTTTCTATGAAGGAGAAAATCCCAACAGCTTTATTGAAGGAATTACCACATGTTACGGGTGTGCAGTTTCATAATCAGCGCATCATTTTAACAACAGATGATATAGACGATACATTGCGGGCCATTTTTCAAAAGAGTTTACCTGTTAAAGATATCGCAGTGGAACGTGGAAGTCTTGATGAGGCTTTTGAACAGTTTGTTGCAAATCAGAAGGAGGGAATTGTATGAGAGCGATATGGATGCAGTGTAAAATAGAGATTTTCCGTACGTTTCGTAATAAACTATTTATCTTTTTCTCTTTATTAATGCCAGTTATGTTTTATTACATTTTTACAAATGTTATTCAGGTGCCACAAAACGGAGATGCTTGGAAAGCGCATTATTTAATTTCGATGGCAGCCTTTAGTATTGTAGGAACTGCACTTTTTAGTTTCGGTGTAAGGCTATCACAGGAAAAAGGACAAGGCTGGACTCATCTTTTAAAAGTTACTCCCCTCCCGGAAGGAGTATATTTAACAGCTAAAGTTATTGCTCAAACAGTAGTAAATGCTTTTTCTATCCTAGTTATTTTTATCGTAGGCAAGGTGATGAATCATGTAGATTTAACATTGGGACAATGGGTCGGTGCTGGATTGTGGCTTTTATTAGGGGTTACTCCATTTTTAGCGCTTGGAACAATTATTGGATCTATTAAGAAAGCGGATGCCGCTTCAGGACTTGCTAATATTTTAAATATGAGTTTAGCGGTGCTAGGCGGTTTATGGATGCCGATTGAAGTATTTCCAAAAGTATTACGATCGATTGGTGAATGGACACCAACATATCATTTTGGAAGTGGAGCATGGGATATTGTAGCTGGTAAGTCTATATCGTTGGAAAGTTTCGTAATTTTAGGAGGTTATTTCCTTGTTTTTGTTGTAATATCAATATATATAAGAAAAAGACAGGAAGCGGTATAGAGTGATAGAGAAGAAGCAGTTTGAAATATTTCCAAAAAATATGGGTTTTTTCCCGTACGTCTGGCTTGTCTATTTAGCATTTCCGATTTATTCACTATCTCAACAGACTGGTTGGAAGTTAGTAATAGGATCCGGTATGCTAGTTGTTTTTGTTCTAGCATACCGGCAACTTTATTTTGTAAAAAGAACATTTATAGTATGGGCATGCTTTCAAATGTTTATTGCGTTTTATTTAGGGATTTTTTATAGCCCCTATCTTATTTTTTTATGCTTTTTTACAGCAAATGCAATCGCATTTGCACCAACAAAAAGATCCTTTCGCGTATTGTTTTCTTTATTAGTGTTAACTGTTGTTGCTTTTATATTAACGTTTAGTCAAATTTTTTCAGTCAACTCTTTTTTAAGTGGAGTACCGATGTTTATTTTAATGCTTATGATGCCATTTGCGATGCGTAATTTTAATCAGAAAAGGATGCTAAAGAATCAATTGAATGAAGCAAATGAACAGATTAAAGAGTTAGTAAAACGCGAAGAGCGCCAACGAATTGCAAGGGATCTCCACGATACGTTAGGACATACATTATCTCTTATTACTTTAAAAAGTCAGCTCGCTGAGAAGTTAATTGTAAAGAATCCAGAGCGTGCTAGCATAGAAGTAAAGGAAATTACACAAACATCGCGAACAGCCTTAAAGCAACTTCGTGAACTCATTGCTGATATGCGAATGATTACCGTAGAAGAAGAGTTAGAACAAATCAAGATGATTTTACACGCTGCTAATATTTCATTAGCAGTGAATCAGCAGGTGAGTTTTCATTCCTTATCACCGCTTGAACAAAATATTGTAGGAATGTGCCTGCGTGAAGCCATAACGAATGTTGTGAAACATAGTAAGGCGACATCATGCGAAGTGTCTTTATGTGAAACACAAGGAAAACTGATTTTGCAGGTGAAAGATAACGGAGTAGGTTTCCAAAAACGAAGTCATGATGGAAATGGGATTTTGGGAATGAAAGAGCGGCTTGCGCTTATTGATGGTTCATTGGAACTAAAGGAACTGCAGCAAGGAACGATGTTAATGGTGACCGTTCCTATTGTAATTAGAATAGGAAAAGATGGGGTGAGAGCATGATTCGAATTATCCTTGCTGAGGATCAACGAATGCTGCGCGGCGCATTGGGGGCGTTGCTTGATTTAGAAGACGATATGGAAGTGGTTGGACAAGCGGAAAATGGAGAAGAGGCTTTCACATTAATTGAAAAGCTACAACCGGATGTTAGTATCATGGATATTGAAATGCCGATTCAAAGTGGATTGGATGTTGCTGAAACATTGCAGAAGAAGAAATCATCATGCAAAGTAATGATTTTAACAACATTTGCACGTCCTGGTTACTTTGAAAGAGCGATGAAAGCTGGTGTGCATGGATACTTATTGAAAGATAGCCCGAGCGAAGAATTAGCGGAAGCCATTCGCAATGTGATGAAAGGAAAACGCGAAATTTCTCCAGAGCTCATGTTTGGATTATGGCAAGAACAAAATCCATTATCAGATCGCGAGAGGGAAGTCCTGTTATTAGCAAAAGAAGGAAAGACAACAAATGACATTGCAAAGGCACTGTATCTTTCTCCTGGTACAGTAAGAAACTATATTTCAGAAGTATTAACGAAGCTTAATGCGAAAAACAGAATTGAAGCCATTACAATTGCAGAAGAAAAAGGATGGATATGAAAAAGGAAGTTTACTAATTACATGTTGGTAAACTTCTTTTTTTATAGACGGCCGTTTTAGTAAAATATTTGAATTTATTATGATGTAATGTAGATTTTATTTCATTTTTCGACAAAAAATTTGTTATAGTAAAATGAGATTGTTGATTTTAGGTGATTTTACCGCGAACAGTTGTAATTACTCCATTGCCTGAATCTCTTATCGTGCTTATATGTTTGTATAAGGCGTACTTCATTTCTTTATCTGTAGGTTGAAAATCTCCATATTTTAGTAGTGACCTATTCTGTTGAACTTTAGCCTCATTTATTTTACCTTTCAAATACTTTTGGCAATATTTTCGTTTATATTATTTTGAGACTTGTTAACTTTTTAATGGTCAAACTAGGCTGAGTAATTTTTATTGGGATTTTGGGTGGGGATTACTTCCATTGATAATGGAAGAAGTAGACTGAAGACAATGAAAACTCCATGAATTTTCACATGGTTTGAGGAGAATGTTATGAAAAAAATGCCGAATTTTACACATATTATGCATGATTTCATATCAAATAATGTCGAATTAACATTATTGTAGTTGTATGACAACTTAAGAAGAATAGATTGCTGTAATGGGATGGTGAGCAAGCGTGCAAGCAGAAAAGCTAGGAAGTGAAATAAAGAAAATTAGAGTGATGAGGGGTTTAACGCAAAAACAGTTATCTGAAAATATATGTCATCAATCAGAGGTGAGCAGAATTGAATCTGGTGCAGTGTACCCAAGCATGGACATACTGCAAGGAATTGCAGCAAAATTACAAGTTCCAATTACCCATTTTTATGAAGTTCTCGTCTATTCTGATATCGAAAGGAAGAAAAGGTTCAAAGATCAAATTCAGTTGTTGAGTAAGAAAAAACAATATGATGAAATTTATAAAATCGTTTCTAACGAACTTAAAAAGGAAAAGAGTCATCCTGAGTTTAAACAATTTCTTCTTTGGTACTATTATTTATCAGCATATGTTTTAAAGAAAATTAGTTTTGAATATTGTGTATTAGAATTGAAAAACATTATTCATCAGCAATATAGTAGTGTGGATGTATTTCAGAACTTATATATTGAAAATTCAATAGCTAGTATTTATGCAGAAAATGAACAATTGGAAAAAGCGATAACTTTATTTCAAAACAT
This sequence comes from Bacillus cereus group sp. BfR-BA-01360, assembly GCF_022663595.1. NCBI lineage: Bacteria > Bacillati > Bacillota > Bacilli > Caryophanales > Bacillaceae > Bacillus > Bacillus cereus group sp. BfR-BA-01360. The sequence goes on along the minus strand of NZ_JAKUFV010000005.1, from coordinate 147,621 downwards.
CTTGAAACAACTAGAATCCTTACATAATAACGAGGCATTTATAATTAAGGTGAAATATAACTATGCAAAATCATTATATTTAAGTGATAAATATAATGAGGCTCTTTATCAAGTGAACCAAGCTATTGAGGTTTCATGTAATATCGGTAGTATGATGCTACTGGGGCAATTGTATTATCAAAAAGGGGAATGTTTAGAAAAGTTAGGCTATCCATCAAAGGAAATTGAGGAAGTTTATAATAAAGCGCTATTATTTTTTGAATTATTGGATCTACATTCATATAAAAAGATATTGTTATGTAAGAATAAATATATAAATAATTAAGTATGGTTAGAATATGCAAAATTGCATGTTTTATGAGGGCGATTTCATGTTATATTTAGGAAAAATAAAACATAGGGTGATAAACATGAAGAAATTTCTTGCTTGTAGTTTAGTAGCAGTAGCAATGCTAGCTGGTGTTGCTTTTGGTGTGGGTCAAGATCAGGCCTTAACAAATCAACAAGAAGAAGTACAGTTAGCTTCAGATTTACCTTTTGAACATTAAAATAAAAACAACTGTCTATATTTTAGGCAGTTGTTTTTTTGTAGCAACATTTAGAGATTTTCCTCATTAGCAAGGTTTGAATGTAATGATAGGTGCAGTAATCATTATTTGCGTGCGTTGATATTTTAAGCAATGCTATATAGATGTGATTCTGTTTCTCATTTTTTAATTACAGACGCTTTATAACGTTATCGTGCACGGGATATATGAAAAAACGCATGAAACATTTTTTGTAAGCCCTCCTATAAAAAAAACGCTAATATCGTCCCCAGCAATTCCTTCCCTCTATCAATAAGGGAAAGAGAACTAACATCTTGAAAGGAAAGTAATACGGAAGATTGAATATCTTTGTTAAATTTCTTTTGGATTGCATGTATAAAGTCCTCGTCATACAATAAGCAATTCATCTCATGGTTTATATATAAACTCCTCATATCCACATTGGCAGTTCCAATATCGCATATACGATTATCTATGATAATAATTTTTGCATGGAAGAAACCTTCTTGAAATGCATAAATGTTACACCCAGCTCGCATGAGTTTTCGGCAGTATGGTAATTTTGCTTCTCTTACAAGAGGGTGGTCGGCTTTGTTAGGAACGAGAATGGTAATTTGCACACCTCTTTTTCTCGCTTGTAATAAGGCGTTCATAATTTTTTTACCGGGGATAAAATAAGGTGTTCCAATATAGATTTTTTTATTTGCACTTTCAATTAAATGTAAAAATGTAGACTGTAAATAAGCACCATCTGTCGGGATAAACCGATGAAGAATACTACCTGGTGCTTGTTTTGGAAAATAGATTGTATCCTGTAGTAAATCTTGCTTTGTCTCGTCACGCCAATCATGTAAAAATTGATTTTGTAAATCTTGCACACCCTCTCCTGTAAGTCGCAAATGATAATCGCGCCACAATCCTAATTTAGGATTGTGGCCTAAGTATTCTTCCCCGATATTAAAGCCACCAATATATCCTATTTTCCCATCGATGACTGTGATTTTTCGATGATTTCTTTGATTTGCTGAAAAGAAGAAAAAAGGGAATTTTACTTTGTGGCAAAATGAAAAAGAGACGCCACTGTTTTGTAATGATTGAATAGCTTTTTTTGATAATTGATGACTTCCAATTTGGTCAAGAAGGAGACGCACTTCAACTCCTTGTTTCGCTTTATCACATAGTAATTGTAAAAAGACTTGACTGATTTCATCATTTTTCACAATAAAAAATAAAATATGGATATGGTGCGTTGCTTTTTGAATATCATGAAATAAACTATGATATAAGTCCGTTCCGTATGTATAAAGCTGAAAATTACTACGGCGCAAAGGGAAAGTACGAGGCTTTAGCCGTCTGAGATGAAGGCTTCTGCCATACGAGAGATCGATTGCAATCCAAAGGACAACACTTATTAGTAAAAGAGCTGAAAAAACCATTACCACTCTTCCTTCCTCGCGCTCATTTTTAATGCTTATAGTTTAAACAAAAGAATGGAAAGTGATTCAATCCTAGTTTCTCGTGTTCATTTTTTATAGCTACATGTGATATAAGAGTATGAAAATAAACAGACCAATGAAAAAAGATGTTGTTGTATAACAAAAAACTGTTGACTGAATGCTCACTCATTATATAATGAGGATAGGAGATATAATTCAGAAAATTATATATTTTCGAAGATTCAAAAAGAAGTAAGGCTTATAAGGAGAGGGGTAGCATAAAATGAATAGCTTACTAATCGTAAATTGGCTAGCTTCTATTGCGGTTATTGCTTATGCGGTATATTTGTTTGTATACCTCATACGAACGAGGATGGCCTATATACAATTAGGAAAAAAAGTAGAGTTTGACCGCCGATTTAAAGAGCGATGGGATATCCTCAAAGTAAATGTCTTTGGGCAAAAAAAATTGCTCAAAGATAAAAAGAGCGGTATTATGCACGTTATGTTTTTTTACGGATTTATTCTTGTCCAATTTGGAGCAATCGACTTCATTTGGAAAGGTCTTGCACCAGGATCACATCTTCCACTAGGACCGCTATACCCTGCATTTACATTCTTCCAAGAAATTGTCACACTTATGATTTTAATCGCAGTTGTTTGGGCTTTTTATAGAAGGTATGTTGAAAAGCTCGTTCGTTTAAAACGAAATTTTAAGTCAGGCCTCGTCCTTATTTTTATTGGAGGCTTAATGCTTTCCGTATTACTTGGTAACGGAGTAGGCATTATTTGGCACGGAGAAGAGCTTTCTTGGAGCGAACCAATTGCTTCTGGAATCGCTTATGTTCTTTCGGGAATAAATGAAACCGCATCCATTTATATATTCTATTTTTCTTGGTGGGTGCATTTACTTATTTTGTTAACATTTTTAGTTTATGTTCCGCAGTCCAAACATGCACATTTAATTGCAGGACCAGTAAATGTGTTTTTTACTCGTCTTACAAATCCGGGAAAACTTGAAAAGATTGATTTTGAAGATGAAACACAAGAAACATTTGGTGTTGGAAAGATTGAAGATTTTCGGCAGACGCAGCTTATCGATTTATATGCGTGTGTAGAGTGCGGACGCTGCACCAACATGTGTCCAGCAACTGGAACTGGGAAAATGTTGTCGCCGATGGATTTAATTGTAAAGCTTCGCGATCATTTAACAGATAAAGGAGCTGCGGTAACCTCAAAAGTACCATGGGTTCCAGCTGTTGCTTTTCATAATACAAAAGGGAATCAATTGGCGCTTATGGCTGCTAGTAAAGGACAGCAAGAATCAGCAGCTACAGCACCTTTATATGATCCAAGTTTAATTGGAGATGTCATTACAGAAGAAGAAATTTGGGCTTGTACGACGTGCCGTAACTGTGAAGATCAATGTCCGGTCATGAACGAGCATGTTGATAAAATTATTGATTTGCGCCGCTACCTTGTTTTAACAGAAGGAAAGATGGATGCTGAAGCGCAGCGTGCCATGACGAATATTGAGCGGCAAGGAAACCCATGGGGACTAAATCGTAAGGAGCGCGAAACGTGGCGTCAGGGTGACGATGAGGTAACCGTGCCAACTGTGAAAGAGAAAACGAAGGCTGGCGAGGAATTTGAATATTTATTCTGGGTTGGTTCTATGGGATCATATGATAACCGCAGTCAGAAAATTGCGATATCATTCGCGAAATTAATGAATAAAGCGGGCATTTCATTCGCGATCCTTGGAAACAAAGAAAAGAACTCGGGAGACACGCCGCGCCGTCTCGGAAATGAATTTGTATTCCAAGAGATGGCAACGAAAAATATTGCCGAATTCGAGAAATCGGGTGTGAAGAAAATTGTTACGATTGACCCGCACGCTTATAACACATTTAAAAATGAGTATCCAGACTTTGGGTTACAAGCAGAAGTCTATCATCATACAGAACTATTAGCCCAATGGGTGAAAGAAGGGCGCTTAAAACCCATCCATCCAGTTGAAGAGACGATTACGTACCATGATTCTTGTTATTTAGGAAGATATAACGAAGTATATGAAGCGCCGCGCAGCATTTTAAAGGCGATTCCAGGTGTTACTGTTGTAGAAATGGCGCGTAATAGAGAAACAGGAATGTGCTGTGGTGCAGGTGGCGGATTAATGTGGATGGAAGAGACCACAGGCTCACGCATTAACGTGGCTCGTACGGAACAAGCACTTGCTGTGAAACCATCTATTATCGGTACAGGATGTCCGTATTGTTTAACGATGATTAGCGATGGAACGAAAGCGAAGGAAGTTGAAGAACAAGTACAAACATTAGATATAACAGAGATTTTAGAACGGTCTGTTATTGGACCAAAAGTAGAAGCGATGTAACGTAGAAGAATTCATACAACTTTAGATAGAGGTGCAAATTGCACCTCTTCTCAACGCAAAGATATCGAGCGAGCGCTCGGCAGTCAAAAAGAAATGGGGGAATTGAAGTTGGTAAGAACAGTTATTTTAAGTGCCGCAAGAACACCAGTTGGAAAATTTGGCGGAGTATTAAAAGATGTGAAAGCGTCGAAGCTTGGAGGAATTGCCATTCAAGCTGCACTTGAGAGAGCAAATGTGAACAAAGACGATGTAGAAGAAGTGATATTCGGGACGGTTCTGCAAGGAGGACAGGGGCAAATTCCTTCTCGCCAAGCAGCGAGGGAAGCCGGACTTCCTTGGGAGACGCGTACGGAAACAATAAATAAAGTTTGTGCATCGGGTCTTAGAGCTGTGACATTAGCGGATCAAATTATTCGCGCAGGGGATCAAACGTTAATTGTAGCGGGCGGAATGGAGTCCATGAGCAACAGTCCGTACATTTTAGAAGGTGCGCGTTGGGGATATCGAATGGGACATAGTAAAGTTGTGGATTTAAATATAGTAGATGGCTTAACATGTTCATTCTCTGGCATCCATATGGGCGTATACGGTGGTGAGGTAGCGAAGGAAGAAGGAATTTCTCGCGAAGCACAAGATGAGTGGGCGTATCGCAGTCATCAACGTGCAATTATGGCACAGAAAGAAGGGAGATTTGACGAGGAAATCGTACCTGTAGCTGTACCGCAGCGCAAAGGTGATCCGATCGTTGTGGCGAGGGACGAGGCGCCACGTGCAGATACAACAATCGAAAAATTAGCTACATTAAAGCCTGTTTTTGATAAGACAGCGGCAGTAACAGCTGGAAATGCACCGGGCCTTAATGATGGCGGGGCGGCGCTTGTATTAATGAGCGAGGACAGAGCGCGGCAAGAAGGCAGAAAGCCAGTAGCGACAATTTTAGCGCATACCGCAATTGCTGTAGAAGCAAAGAATTTTCCGAGAACGCCAGGTTATGCAATAAATGAACTGCTGAAGAAAACTGGAAAAACAGTGGATGATATTGATTTATTTGAGATTAATGAAGCCTTTGCAGCAGTTGCAATTGCGAGTGCAAATATTGCCGGAATTGACCCTGAAAAGATTAATGTAAATGGTGGAGCAGTTGCGATGGGGCATCCGATTGGAGCGAGCGGAGCACGGATTATTGTTACCTTGATTCATGCGTTAAAGCAACGCGGCGGCGGAATTGGAATCGCTTCGATTTGTAGCGGCGGTGGCCAAGGTGACGCAATTATGATTGAAGTTCATTCATAAAAAGGGGGAGAAGAAATGAGTATACAAAAAATTGTGGTAATCGGTGCCGGACAAATGGGATCAGGCATTGCACAGGTGTGTGCAACGGCTGGCTATGAAGTGTTTATGCAAGATGTAAAGCAAGAGCAATTAGAGAGGGGATTCGGTGTAATAACGAGAAATTTAGCGCGCCAAGTAGAAAAGGGACGTATGGATGAAGAGACGAAGGACGCAACATTACGCCGTCTTACAACTATACTTGAATTAGATTGTGTGAAAGAAGCAGATCTTGTGATTGAAGCTGCTGTAGAAAAAATGGATATCAAAAAGAAAATTTTTGCAAATTTAGATGAAATTGCTCCGGAACATACCATTTTAGCGACAAATACTTCTTCATTGCCAATTACCGAAATAGCAGCAACAACAAATCGGCCAGAGAAAGTGATTGGTATGCACTTTATGAATCCTGTACCAGTAATGAAATTAGTGGAGATTATTCGCGGACTTGCAACAGATGATGCCGTGTATAAAGCAATTGAAGATATTACAAAGAAAATTGGGAAAGTGCCCGTTGAAGTAAATGACTTCCCTGGTTTTGTTTCGAATCGTATTTTATTACCGATGATTAATGAAGCAATTTATGCGCTATATGAAGGTGTCGCAACGAAAGAGGCGATTGATGAGGTCATGAAGCTTGGCATGAATCATCCAATGGGACCATTAACATTGGCAGATTTTATCGGCTTAGACACATGCTTATACATTATGGAAGTATTGCATGAGGGCTTAGGAGATAGCAAATATCGTCCATGTCCGCTCTTGCGGAAATATGTAAATGCTGGCTGGCTCGGTCGAAAAACAGGTCGTGGTTTTTACGTATATGAGTAAAGGGGAAGAAAAGGTAGGTCTCCATCTTTTTTCAAAGTAGTAGTCTTACCAGAGAATTGAAAAGACCGATAGCAAATGGAGGCGAGGCATATGAATTTTCGTTTCACAGAAGAACAACAAATGATGAGGAAGATGGTTCGGGATTTTGCTCAAAAGGAAGTTGCACCCTTTGTTCCAGAAATGGAACAAGGGGTGTTTCCTAAAGAGATTTTAAAGAAAATGGGGGAACTAGGATTGATGGGAATTCCAGCACCGGCAAAGTATGGCGGTGCTGGAATGGACTTTATTTCTTATATTTTAGCGATTGAAGAACTATCAAAGGTAAGTGCAGCCATTGGGGTAATTTTAGCGGTACATACGTCCGTTGGAACAAATCCTATTTTATATTTTGGGACAGAAGAGCAAAAGAAAAAGTATGTTTCAAAGCTTGCAACAGGTGAATATTTAGGGGCATTTGCTTTAACGGAGCCAGGTGCTGGATCTGATGCGGGCAGTTTGAAATCAAGAGCTATCAAAGATGGGAATCAGTATGTAATAAATGGCTCCAAAATATTTATTACAAATGGGGGCGAGGCAGATACATATATCGTATTTGCTTCTACCAATCCAGAGGCAGGAAAGAGCGGAATATCTGCATTTATTGTAGAGAAGGGGACGCCAGGCTTAATTATTGGAAAAGATGAACATAAGATGGGGCTTCATGGCTCTCGTACGGTGCAGCTTACTTTTGAAGATATGAAGGTTCCAGCTGAGAATTTACTTGGCGAAGAAGGACAAGGCTTCAAAGTTGCGATGGCGAATTTAGACGTTGGTCGCATTGGAATTGGAGCACAGGCGCTTGGCATCGCCGAAGCGGCACTCGCTTGTGCAGTAGACTATGCAAAAGAACGCAAGCAATTTGGGAAGCCGATCGCCGCGCAGCAAGGAGTTGGCTTTAAGCTGGCAGATATGGCAACGAGTGTAGAAGCCGCACGACTGCTTGTATATAGGGCGGCTTCGCTTAGAGCACAGGGACTTACGTGCGGGAAGGAGGCTTCAGTTGCGAAGCTATTTGCTTCTAAAACTGCAGTGGAGGTTGCAATTGAAGCAGTTCAAGTATTGGGCGGTTACGGTTATACAAAAGAGTATCCTGTAGAAAGATTTTTCCGCGATGCGAAAATTTGTGAAATTTATGAGGGAACGAGTGAAATACAAAGACTTGTAATTAGTAGAGCACTGTAATAGAAGAGCATGGGGAGGAAAGGGTTATGCATTTCAATCTATCTGCAGAACATGAAATGATCCGAAAAATGGTGCGCGACTTTGCGAGGAATGAAGTTGCTCCCACAGCGGCAAAGCGAGACGAAGAAGAAAGTTTTGATCGCGCTTTATTTGATCAAATGGCAGCCCTTGGATTAACAGGAATTCCGTGGCCTGAGGAATATGGCGGAATTGGAAGTGATTACTTAGCATATGTAATCGCAGTAGAGGAATTATCGCGTGCTTGCGCTTCGACAGGTGTAACGTTATCTGCACATACTTCTTTGGCAGGATGGCCTATTTTTACATTTGGCACAGAAGCGCAAAAACAACAGTTTTTACGCCCGATGGCAGAAGGAAAGAAAATCGGTGCATATGGTTTAACGGAGCCAGGTTCAGGATCAGATGCAGGCGGGATGAAAACGACAGCAAGGCGCGAGGGAAATCACTATATTTTAAATGGTTCTAAGATTTTTATTACAAACGGTGGTATTGCGGACATTTACGTTGTTTTTGCGCTGACTGACCTAGAAGCGAAGCAGCGCGGCACAAGCGCTTTTATTGTAGAAAGTGATGCGTCGGGATTCTTGATTGGTAAGAAGGAAAGTAAGCTTGGCATTCGTTCTTCGCCAACGACAGAAATTATATTTGAAGATTGCCGCATTCCTGTTGAAAACTTACTTGGCGAAGAAGGGCAAGGATTTAAAATTGCCATGCAGACGCTAGACGGCGGTCGCAATGGCATTGCCGCGCAGGCAGTAGGGATTGCCCAAGCTGCTTTAGATGTTTCTGTGGCATATGCGAGGGAGCGACATCAGTTTGGAAAACCAATCGCTGCGCAGCAAGGTATTAGTTTTAAATTGGCGGATATGGCAACGAATGTAGAAGCAGCGAGGTTACTCACTTATCAAGCGGCTTGGCTTGAATCTGAAGGGCTTCCTTACGGAAAAGAATCCGCGATGTCAAAGTTATTTGCTGGAGATATAGCGATGAAAGTAGCAACGGAAGCAGTTCAAATATTTGGTGGTTACGGATATACAAAGGATTATCCAGTAGAGCGCTTTATGCGCGATGCAAAGATTACACAAATTTATGAAGGAACGCAAGAGATTCAAAGGCTTGTCATTTCTCGTATGTTAACAAAATAAGAGGAAAAAGCGTAGGGAGTCTCCTGTGCTTTTTCTGCAAATGAAAGAGGGGTGAAGGGGATGGTTAAGCATAACGTGCAGGCATCAGTAAAAGATGAGAAATTAGTTGCACTAAGACGTGAACAAATGATTAAAGGAGCTGTACAGCTCTTTAAGCAAAAAGGGTTTCCGCGTACGACGACGAGAGAGATTGCGAAAGCGGCGGGATTTAGCATTGGTACATTGTATGAATATATTCGTACAAAAGATGATGTTTTATATTTAGTTTGTGATAGTATTTACGAACATGTAAAAGAACGGTTGGAAGAAGTCGTTTGCACAGAGAAGGGTAGCGTCGAAAGTTTAAGAAAAGCGATAACAAATTATTTTAAAGTGATGGATGAATTACAAGAAGAAGTATTGATTATGTATCAAGAAGTTCGCTTTTTACCAAAGGAATCTTTGCCATATGTATTAGAAAAAGAGTTTCAAATGGTGGGGATGTTTGAAAAGATTTTAGAGCATTGTACAGAAAATGGAACATTCACATTAACAAAAAAGGAAATTCAATTGCTTGCTCATAATATTTTTATTCAAGGGCAAATGTGGGGATTTAGACGTTGGGCGCTGCAAAAAATGTATACACTAGAAGAGTATACAGAAATGCAAATTAGATATGTATTGCACGGAGCGCATATGCTTCCGAAATAGACAAATCGGTCATATGAAAAAATCTTGGATGAAAATGGATTCTAGTTGTGATTATTTTGTTCAGCACTTGTGAAAGTTTCACGTTTTTTTTGTAGCATATTTGCTGGAGTTTTGTTTATAATGAATAGTATGGATTTTTTTAAATAGGCCGTTATATATAGGATTATATTTTTAGAAAGGAAGTGCCGCATAAGTGGATTTTAAGCAATATTCTCCAGAAGAGCTACAAGAATTTTCCATGATTGAAGTTGTACATAGTGTGTTAGAGGACAAAAAACAAGCAACGTCATTCCAGGATTTAGTTCAAGAAGTTGCTCAAGTACTTGGATTATCTCAAGAGCAAGTGAATGCGCGAATTGCACAATTTTATACAGATTTAAATATCGATGGACGTTTCATCAATTTAGGAGAAAATCGTTGGGGCCTTCGCACTTGGTATCCATATGAACAAATTGATGAAGAAATCTTACCTCAACCTAAAGCTAAGAAGAAACGTAAAGTTGAAGAAGATGACGACTTTGATGATTACATTGAAGACGAGGATGACTTCAACGATTTAGATGAAGAAGATGAGGAAGACATCGATGATTTAGATGAGGTTCTTGATGAAGACGATGATCTTGATGATTTAGATGAAGACGATGATTTTGGTGATGACGAACTTGAGTATGATGAAACTGAAGAGGAAGATGAAGAGCTGTAGTCCTTGACTTTTCATTATCGTCCATGTAGAATCATTTTTGGGCTCTTTAAAAAAGGACGATCATACTTTTTAAGTGTAAATATAAAAGAAAATTGCTCCCTACTTATTGCGTTTTGTAATGAGGGGAGCAATTTTCTTTTTTGTTTTTTGTTTAGAAAATAAAAAGAGTCTAACAATAAGATAGATACATTGTTATCTACATACGTTGCGCTTTGCAACGGTGATTATATAACAAGAAAGCAGAAGGGAGTACTTTCATGACTAAGTATATTTTTGTAACAGGCGGTGTAGTATCGTCTTTAGGTAAAGGGATTACAGCAGCATCTCTTGGAAGACTTTTAAAAAATCGTGGTTTAAATGTAACCATCCAAAAATTTGACCCATACATTAACGTAGACCCAGGGACAATGAGTCCATATCAACATGGTGAGGTATTCGTAACAGATGATGGTGCGGAAACAGACTTAGACCTTGGTCACTACGAGCGTTTTATCGATATTAATTTAAATAAATACAGCAACGTAACAACTGGTAAAATTTATTCTTCGGTTCTTCAAAAAGAGCGTCGTGGTGAATATTTAGGAGGAACAGTACAAGTTATTCCTCATATTACAAACGAAATTAAAGAGCGTGTATTCCGTGCTGGTCGCGAAACAAATGCGGATGTTGTTATTACAGAAATTGGTGGAACTGTTGGTGATATCGAGTCTCTACCATTCCTAGAAGCAATTCGCCAAATTAAGAGCGACATTGGTCGCGATAACGTAATGTACATTCACTGTACATTAATTCCGTACTTAAAAGCAGCGGGTGAAATGAAAACAAAGCCAACGCAACATAGCGTTAAAGAACTTCGTAGCTTAGGTATTCAGCCAAATATTATCGTTGTTCGTACAGAAATGCCTGTTTCTCAAGATATGAAAGATAAACTTGCATTATTCTGTGATATTGATCCAAAAGCAGTTATTGAAGCTGCAGATGCAGACACATTATATGCAGTTCCATTATCTCTTCAAGAGCAAAATATGGACCAAATCGTTTGCGATCATTTAAAACTAGACAACGCTCCAGCAGATATGACAGAGTGGAAAGCATTAGTTGATAAAGTACGTAACCTGTCTAAGAAAACAAGAATTGCTCTTGTTGGTAAATATGTAGAGCTTCAAGATGCATACATTTCTGTTGTAGAAGCACTTCGCCATGCAGGATACACATTTGATACAGATGTAGAAGTAAAATGGGTAAATGCTGAGCATGTAACAGCAGAAAATGTAAAAGAATTAGTTGGCGACACAGATGGAATCCTTGTACCTGGTGGCTTTGGTGACCGCGGTGTAGAAGGAAAAATCGTTGCAATCCAATATGCACGTGAAAATAAAGTTCCATTCTTAGGAATTTGCTTAGGTATGCAACTTGCATCAATCGAATTTGCACGTAACGTATTAGGATTAGAAGGAGCGAATTCTTCTGAAATCAATCCTGACACGCCTTACGCAATTATCGACTTATTACCAGAACAAAAAGATGTAGAAGACTTAGGTGGTACACTTCGTCTTGGTTTATATCCATGTAAGCTGACTCCAGAAACAAATGCTTACAGAGCTTATAACGAGCCAGTTGTATATGAACGTCACCGTCATCGTTATGAATTCAATAATCAATTCCGTCAAGAGATGGAAAACGCTGGATTTATCTTCTCTGGTACAAGTCCAGATGGCCGTCTAGTAGAAATCGTTGAATTACAAGATCATCCATGGTTTGTGGCTGCACAGTTCCACCCAGAACTTGTATCTCGTCCAAATCGTCCACAACCATTGTTCCGTGATTTCGTACAAGCTTCTATTACAAATAAAGAAAGCAAGTAAGAAAAAAGGGCTCGTTCCAAATGTATACTTTTGGACGAGCTCTTTTTCGATTCTTCGTATTGGTTTGTCAGTTAGCCGACATGTATCATGTATATTCTTCAATCATCTCATCAATTGTAAATTTTAAACCATGATATGCAAATAAGGATAAGATTAAACTTGGGAACCCATAACGGTTACCTTCATCATTTGGAATTAAGCCTTTTAATAACCTTGTATCAATATGTATATCTGTAAAGTGTTCTAGGGATTCAGCGCCTTCTTGAATCGCTGAAATGCCAACGATAGAGTGGCCCTCTTCTTGCAATTTCTTGGCGATGGAAACAACTTCTTCATCTGTTGAGAAACGACTGATGAGGAGTACACGATCTGCGGAAGTGACTTCTGCTTGCTTTCCATGTTCTATGAGGTGCTTCGCTCTTGGAAGTGGCTCTGCACCATATAAAGCTTCGGCTACAACACCTTCCATTTCGTTTTTACCATGCAAATAAATGATACCATCGCCGACTAATGCTTGTGCAAGTAAGCGCGCACTATCTTCTATATTCATCTCTTCTTTTTGAGAAATTCTTGTAAAGTAACCGCTAAGTTGGGTGGAAAAAATCTTTAACATTGTAAGGCTCCTTTCAAATATGTTGAGGCGGCTTTCATTATATCTTATTTTTAAAAGAAAGGAGAAGTGATAAGGGTAGCATATCAAAATGGGAAGCGGTAAAATAAGAAAGAACAGGAAGGAATTTGATAAAAAATAAAGAAAGTAAATCGAATAAGATATTAAGAAGCTTCAAATCTTGTACTTACATAGAAAGGTTGGGGATTATGGAAGGGAAAATTTTAATCGTTGATGATCAATATGGCATTCGCGTGTTATTGCACGAAGTGTTTCAAAAAGAAGGTTATCAAACGTTCCAAGCTGCAAATGGATTTCAAGCTTTAGATATTGTAAAAAAAGATAATCCGGATTTAGTAATATTAGATATGAAAATCCCAGGGATGGATGGTATAGAGATTTTAAAGCATGTTAAAGAAATCAATGCAGATATTAAAGTGATTTTAATGACGGCTTATGGAGAGCTAGATATGATTCAAGAAGCGAAAGATCTAGGTGCTTTAATGCATTTTGCAAAACCATTTGATATCGATGAAATTCGTCAAGCTGTGAGAAATGAAATCGCTGTAGAATCATAAAAAATGAATTTTTTATAAAAAAAATGGAAAAAAGCGTTTACATGGGTTGGTGAGCAGGTGAATACAGTTGAGTTTTTGAGTACAAGTTGTTATCCTATTGAGTGTAGAAAAAAGTCCGGTATGTTGATATACATAATCTTCCTTATTCTGGTCATACTACCAGCGATAAGAACTTATCGGATACAAAAAACGTTTTTTAGGAGGATTCACCATGCCTTTAGTTTCCATGAAAGAAATGCTAAACAAAGCACTAGAAGGAAAATACGCAGTTGGTCAATTCAATATTAACAACTTAGAATGGACTCAAGCTATTTTAGCAGCTGCAGAAGAAGAAAAATCTCCTGTAATCCTAGGTGTATCTGAAGGTGCAGCTCGTCATATGACTGGTTTCAAAACAGTTGTAGCTATGGTTAAAGCTTTAATCGAAGAAATGAACATCACTGTTCCTGTAGCGATCCATCTTGATCATGGTTCAAGCTTTGAAAAATGTAAAGAAGCAATTGATGCAGGTTTCACATCTGTAATGATTGACGCTTCTCACCACCCATTTGAAGAAAACGTTGAAACTACTAAAAAAGTAGTAGAATACGCACATGCTCGTAACGTATCTGTAGAAGCTGAACTTGGAACAGTTGGTGGGCAAGAAGACGACGTAATCGCTGATGGCATTATCTATGCTGATCCTGAAGAATGTAAACACCTTGTTGAAGCAACAGGTATCGATTGCCTAGCTCCAGCTTTAGGTTCTGTACACGGTCCTTACAAAGGTGAGCCTAACTTAGGATTTAAAGAAATGGAACAAGTTCGTGACCTAACTGGTGTACCTTTAGTACTTCACGGTGGTACTGGTATCCCAACTGCTGATATCAAAAAAGCTATTTCTTTAGGTACTTCAAAAATCAATGTAAACACTGAAAACCAAATCGCGTTTACAAAAGCTGTTCGTGAAGTATTAAACAAAGACCAAGAAGTTTACGATCCTCGTAAATTTATCGGACCTGGCCGCGAAGCTATCAAAGCCACTGTTATTGGTAAAATTCGTGAATTCGGTTCTAACGGTAAAGCGTAAGAATAAAATTCCGTTTTGGAAACCGTCTACTCTTTTAGACGGTTTCCTTTCGTTGTATAATGAAAGCGTGAACAAGTCTTAAGATTAATTAAATTTCTAAATTTCTTTGTACGCCCTATATAGAAATTGAACAAAACGCAGTCCTATTAAGAAATGTAATAACGTATGTAAGATGATGAACGAATCAATCTTGACAGGCAGTGAGTCTTCATCTATTCACGAAAGATATAACAATTTTTAGGTGAGGTCTTACTGCTTGTTAAGTTCAGACTAAAATAAAATGTTTTACATAGTTTGTTGACCAAGTGGGGGATTCTTAAGGAAAGTAAATACATTCACAGGAAGGGAGCTCAACATGGAAAAGTTGCTGATTGAAGGTGGAAGACCTTTAAATGGATCAATTCGCGTGAGCGGTGCAAAGAACAGTGCTGTCGCTCTAATTCCAGCGACAATTTTGGCTGATACTCCAGTAACCATTGGTGGTGTGCCTAATATCTCAGATGTAAAAATGTTAGGGGACTTATTAGAGGAAATTGGAGGAACTGTAACGTATGGGCAAGAGGAAGAGATGATTGTTGATCCTTCCCAAATGGTTGCCATGCCTTTGCCAAATGGAAAAGTAAAAAAATTGCGTGCTTCATACTATTTGATGGGCGCTATGCTTGGCCGTTTCAAAAAAGCTGTAATTGGGCTTCCTGGTGGATGTCACTTAGGGCCAAGACCAATTGATCAGCACATTAAAGGGTTTGAAGCGTTAGGTGCACACGTAACAAATGAACAAGGTGCTATCTATTTAAGAGCGGATGAGCTGTGTGGGGCGCGAATTTATTTAGATGTAGTAAGCGTCGGAGCAACCATTAATATTATGCTAGCAGCTGTAAGGGCAAAAGGTAGAACGATAATTGAAAATGCAGCAAAAGAACCGGAAATTATTGATGTAGCTACTTTATTGACAAGTATGGGCGCTCGAATTAAAGGCGCTGGTACAGATGTCATTCGTATCGATGGCGTAGAGTCTCTGCATGGATGTCACCATACGATTATTCCTGATCGCATTGAAGCTGGGACATATATGATTTTAGGTGCTGCTTCTGGTGGCGAAGTAACGGTTGATAATGTGATTCCGCAGCATTTAGAATCTGTTACGGCAAAGCTGAGGGAAGCTGGTGTACAAGTTGAAACGCATGATGATCAAATTAAAGTAAATGGAAATCGCAAATTAAAAACAGTGGATATAAAGACATTAGTATATCCAGGGTTTCCAACAGATTTGCAACAACCTTTTACAACGCTTTTAACGAAAGCATATGGTACAGGTGTTGTAACAGATACAATTTACGGAGCACGCTTTAAACATATTGATGAGCTGCGCCGAATGAATGCGAAAATTAAGGTAGAAGGTCGTTCTGCGATTGTAACAGGACCTGTATCACTGCAAGGTGCAAAAGTGAA
This sequence comes from Bacillus cereus group sp. BfR-BA-01360, assembly GCF_022663595.1. Taxonomy (NCBI): domain Bacteria; kingdom Bacillati; phylum Bacillota; class Bacilli; order Caryophanales; family Bacillaceae; genus Bacillus; species Bacillus cereus group sp. BfR-BA-01360. Next base: position 131,728 of record NZ_JAKUFV010000005.1, on the reverse strand, counting down.
AGCAAGTGACTTACGGGCAGGAGCAGCACTTATTATTGCTGGTTTAATGGCAGATGGAATTACAGAAGTAACAGGACTTGAACATATAGACCGGGGTTATGAAAATATAGTAGACAAGCTTAAGGGGCTTGGTGCGAACATTTGGCGAGAACAAATGACGCAGCAAGAAATTGAAGAAATGAAGAATGCATAACATGTATTGTCATTATATGACGAAAAAGGTAATATGTAGTACTTTTGTTAATGAAGAACGAAGGGTTACGAGTAACAGAAACGGTACTTGATAGAAAAAGAGAATTTACAAAATACGGCATGACTATTAAGACTCAAAGGAGAGGGATTATTGTGGAAAGAAGTTTATCTATGGAGTTAGTGCGTGTAACAGAGGCTGCAGCATTATCATCAGCACGTTGGATGGGACGTGGGAAGAAAGATGAGGCAGATGGAGCAGCAACATCTGCAATGCGTGATGTATTCGATACAATTCCAATGAAAGGTACAGTTGTAATTGGTGAAGGGGAAATGGATGAAGCACCAATGCTGTACATTGGAGAAAAATTAGGAACCGGATATGGTCCTCGTGTTGATGTTGCAGTTGACCCATTAGAAGGGACAAACATTGTAGCAGCTGGAGGATGGAATGCTCTTGCTGTTATTGCGATAGCCGATCACGGTAACCTGTTACATGCCCCTGACATGTACATGGATAAAATTGCAGTTGGACCTGAAGCGGTTGGTGCAGTTGATATTAATGCTCCTATTATTGATAATTTACATGCCGTAGCAAAGGCAAAAAATAAAGATATTGAAGATGTGGTAGCAACAGTGCTTAACAGACCACGTCATCAAGAGATTATTGAAGAAATTCGTAAAGCAGGTGCTCGTATTAAATTGATTAATGATGGTGATGTTGCTGGAGCGATTAATACTGCATTTGATCGTACAGGTGTAGATATTTTATTTGGTTCTGGCGGTGCGCCTGAGGGAGTACTTGCGGCAGTTGCATTAAAATGTCTAGGTGGCGAGATTCAAGGGAAATTACTTCCGCAAAATGAAACTGAATTAGCTCGCTGTAAAAAAATGGGCATTGGAGATATAAACCGTGTTCTTCGCATGGAAGATTTGGTTAAAGGTGATGATGCAATCTTTGCAGCAACAGGTGTAACAGATGGAGAATTATTGCGCGGGGTTCAATTCAAAGGTAGCGTCGGCACAACACAATCCCTCGTTATGCGTGCGAAATCTGGAACCGTTCGCTTCGTTGACGGGCGCCACAGTCTAAACAAAAAACCAAACCTAGTTATCAAATAAAAAAGCGTAAGCAGCTCGTTCAGAATGGAAGGGGGATGGAGCTTCAGACGGAGAGGCGCACTTTGCCTCGTAGGAAGAAGCGAAGCCACCGCCCATTCTAGCTGCTGAAGCTAGATTAAATAAAAAGCGTAAGTAGCTTGTTTAGAATGGAAGAAGTAACGCGATACTCTTCTAAAATGAGTTAGATAGAGGAACTGGAAGTTACATTTCACAAGCGGAGACAAAATTTTTTGTCTTCGCTTGTTGTATTTGTGTGACAACGTATTGATTAAAACTAGGCAAAAGGGTTACAATAGTGAATATTATCTTACTTGAACTTATTTGCCTTTCATTTTTATGTATTTACCTTCCGTATTTTCCCTTTACCCATATAAAAAGAGAATAATATTAAAGTGTGGTGTCTGAATGAATTTGTCAATTGCAGCATTAGAAAACATGAAATTAAAAGAATTATACGAGCATGCGAAAGAATATAAAATTTCGTATTACAGTAAATTAACAAAGAAAGAGTTAATTTTTGCTATATTAAAAGCTCGTGCAGAAAAAGAAGGCTTCTTTTTCATGGAAGGTGTACTAGAGATTATTCAATCCGAGGGATTTGGATTTTTACGCCCAATTAACTACTCTCCAAGCTCAGAAGATATTTATATTTCAGCTTCGCAAATTCGCCGTTTTGATTTGCGCAACGGGGATAAAGTTTCTGGTAAAGTACGACCACCGAAAGAAAATGAACGCTACTTTGGATTACTACAGGTTGAAGCAGTAAATGGTGATGATCCAGAATCTGCAAAAGAACGTGTACATTTTCCTGCATTAACACCTTTATATCCAAATCGACAGATGAAATTGGAGACGGAACCAAAGAAATTATCTACGCGCATTATGGATTTAATTGCACCAGTTGGGTTTGGACAACGTGGTTTAATTGTTGCGCCTCCAAAAGCTGGTAAAACAATCTTATTAAAGGAAATTGCTCACAGTATCACAACGAATCATCCAGAGGCAGAATTAATTGTGCTTTTAATTGATGAGCGTCCGGAGGAAGTAACGGATATTGAACGATCTGTCAAAGGTGATGTTGTAAGTTCTACATTCGATGAGGTACCTGAGAATCATATTAAAGTTGCCGAACTTGTACTAGAACGTGCAATGCGTCTTGTAGAGCATAAAAAAGACGTTGTTATTTTAATGGATAGTATTACTCGTTTAGCGCGTGCTTATAATCTTGTTATTCCGCCAAGTGGACGTACATTATCAGGTGGTATTGATCCAGCTGCATTCCATAGACCGAAACGATTTTTCGGGGCGGCCCGTAATATCGAAGAGGGCGGTAGTTTAACAATTTTAGCAACAGCGCTTGTGGATACAGGTTCTCGTATGGATGATGTAATTTATGAGGAGTTTAAAGGAACAGGAAATATGGAACTTCATTTAGATCGTTCGTTAGCTGAGCGTCGTATTTTCCCAGCGATTGATATTCGCCGCTCTGGTACACGTAAAGAAGATTTATTAATTCCAAAGGAACATTTAGACAAGCTATGGGGTATTCGTAAAACAATGCGTGATACACCAGACTTTGTTGAAAGTTTCTTACGTAAACTTCGCCAAACGAAAACAAATGAGGAATTTTTACAAAATATTGTTGCAGACTCCAAAAGATATGTAACAACGAAGTAAAGGGATAAAAAGGTTGGGACTCGCTTATATTATAGTAAGCGAGTTTTTTTATGTATTGTGGGTATGTAACAGTTTTTCAGTCGAGAGTTCCAACGCCCTTCTGTTCTAAGCGAGCCGCCTTCGCTTTTAGGAGATATCCAGCTCCGGCGGCAAGAACAGTCGGTCGTTTCACCCCTTCCGACGAGGCAAAGAGCGCCTCTTTGTCAGGGGGTTCCAACGCCCTTCTGTTCTAAGCGAGCCGCCTTCGCTTTTAGGTGGTATCCAGCTTCGGCGGCAAGAATGGTCGGAGGCTTCGCTTCTTCCTGGCGAGGCAGAAATCGCCTCTTTGTCAGAAGCTCCATCCCCCTCCCATTCTGAACGAGCCGCCTTCGCTTTTATTTTTTATAATGCTAAAAACAGGTAGTTGCAAAATGGTGTGAGCCTTGTTATAATTTCATCATATGTGCTTCATCAATATAGTTGTGAATGCAGCTAGAGATGAAAAACTCTGTTTCGAAAATGATTCAGGGCGGAAGGAGATGAAAAGAATGAAAGCAGGAATCCATCCAGATTACAAGAAAGTTGTATTTATGGATACAAACACAGGCTTCAAATTCTTAAGCGGATCTACTAAAGGTTCTAGCGAAACAATCGAATGGGAAGATGGAAACACTTATCCATTAATTAAAGTTGAGATCAGTTCTGATTCTCACCCATTCTACACTGGACGTCAGAAGTTTGCTACTGCAGACGGACGTGTTGACCGCTTCAATAAGAAATACGGTCTTAAGTAATAAAAAACATAAAACAGGCAAGTGTATCTATTCGCTTGTCTGTTTTTTTTGCGAAAATATAACCTTTACCCTACTTTACATAGGAAAAGTAGCTGAAAGGAGAGCTCCATGTACTTAATAAATCAAAATGGTTGGATTGAAGTGATTTGCGGGAGTATGTTTTCTGGAAAATCAGAAGAGCTCATCCGCCGTGTACGTCGTACGCAATTTGCGAAGCAGAATGCGATTGTTTTTAAACCTTGTATTGATAATCGTTATAGTGAAGAAGATGTTGTTTCACATAATGGCATGAAGGTGAAAGCAGTTCCTGTATCAGCTTCGAAAGATATATTTAAATATGTGACAGAAGATATGAATGTGATTGCAATCGACGAGGTGCAATTTTTTGATGAGGACATTGTGGAAGTGGTGCAAATTTTGGCAAATCGAGGCTATCGCGTGATTGTGGCCGGTTTAGACCAAGATTTCCGTGGTCTACCATTTGGACAAGTTCCTCAGCTAATGGCGATTGCTGAATATGTAACAAAATTACAAGCGGTTTGTTCCGTATGTGGTTCTCCAGCTAGTCGTACACAACGCTTAATTAATGATGAACCAGCTGCGTTTGATGACCCAATTATTTTAGTGGGTGCTTCAGAATCGTATGAACCGCGTTGCCGTCATTGTCATGCGGTGCCTACAAAGCAAAGATAAATGAAACTCGCTACATAAGGCGGGTTTTTTTCGGAAATTGGTAGCAAGAACAGTCGGTCGTTTAGGGGATATCTAGCTCTCCGGCGGCAAGAATGGTCGGAGGCTTCGCTTCTTCCCGGCGAGGCAGAAATCGCCTCATTGTCAGAAGCTCCATCCCTCTCCCATTCTGAGCGAGCTGCCTTCGCTTTTAAATATAATTTGCGTTTTTTTTATTTTGTGCCATATACTATTGATATTAGATACTAGGATGTTGAGGTGAATGATGTGTTAGATCGTTTGCAAGCTGTAGAGGATCGTTATGAGAAGTTAAATGAGTTATTAAGTGACCCAGCGGTTATTAATGATTCTAATAAGCTTCGTGAGTATTCAAAGGAACAATCTGATATTCAAGAAACGGTAGAGGTGTATCGTGAGTATAAAGATGTTCGTGAGCAATTGCAAGATGCGAAAGCGATGTTAGAAGATAAATTAGATGCTGAGATGCGTGAAATGGTAAAGGAAGAAGTTTCAGATTTAGAGGTACAGGAGAAGGAATTATCAGATCGTTTGAAAATTTTACTTGTACCAAAAGATCCGAATGATGATAAGAACGTTATTGTTGAAATTCGCGGTGCAGCTGGTGGTGATGAGGCAGCTTTATTTGCTGGCGATTTATATCGTATGTATAGTCGTTATGCTGAGATGCAAGGATGGAAAACAGACATTATCGAAGCAAGTTACACAGAATTAGGTGGATATAAAGAGATTATCTTTATGATTAACGGTAAAGGCGCATATGCGAAGTTGAAATTCGAAAACGGTGCGCATCGTGTACAACGTGTTCCAGAAACGGAATCTGGTGGACGCATTCACACATCTACAGCAACAGTAGCTGTATTACCAGAAGCGGAAGAAGTAGAAATCGATATTCATGAAAAGGATATTCGTGTGGATACATTTGCTTCTAGTGGTCCTGGTGGACAAAGTGTTAATACAACAATGTCAGCGGTACGCTTAACTCACTTACCAACTGGTGTAGTTGTATCTTGTCAGGATGAAAAGTCACAAATTAAGAACAAAGAAAAGGCAATGAAAGTATTACGTGCGCGTATTTATGATAAATTTAGGCAAGAAGCGCAAGCTGAGTATGATCAAAACCGTAAACAAGCTGTTGGTACGGGGGATCGTTCTGAGCGTATTCGTACGTATAACTTCCCGCAAAACCGTGTTACAGACCATCGAATCGGCTTAACGATTCAAAAGCTAGATCAAATTTTACAAGGTAAGTTAGATGATTTCATCAACGCGCTAGTAATGGAAGATCAGGCGAAGAAGATGGAGGCCGCTGAGTAATGCGTGTCTATGAAGCCCTGAAATGGGCTTCTTCTTTTTTACAAGAGAACGGGCGAGATGAAAATGCGGGAGAAATCGTCCTTTGTCATGTATTAAACACAAATCGAACGGGTTTAATGATGAATATGCGTGAAGAGATATCTAACGAACAAGAAAAGCGTTTTAAAGAGTTGATTCATAAACATATTGATGGAATGCCTGTTCAATATTTAATGGGATATGAGATGTTTTATGGTCGATCCTTTTTTGTAAATGAGGAAGTGCTAATACCGCGCCCAGAAACAGAAGAACTTATAGTTGGTGTACTGGAGAGAATTCAGCGTAATTTTGGTAATCAAGAGCTTCATGTAGCTGACATTGGAACAGGAAGTGGAGCTATTTCCATTACACTTGCATTAGAGAATCAAAATCTTCATGTATATACGGTAGATATTGCTCAAGAGTCCATTGAAATTGCCAAACAAAATGCAACATCATTGGGAGCAAATGTGACATTTTATCACGGAGATTTATTATCACCATTTTATGAAACAGGGAAAAAATTAGACGTTGTTGTTTCTAATCCTCCGTATATACCGGAGGAAGATTGGAAAGGATTATCTTCTGTTGTGAAAGAACATGAGCCGAAGCGAGCGCTTGTTGGTGGAGCAGATGGTCTTGATTTTTATCGCCGTTTTATGGAAGAGTTGCCTCGTGTATTACAGAAAAAAGCGCTTGTTGCTTTTGAAGTTGGTGTAGGGCAAGGAGAAGATGTAAAAGGGCTATTAGAAGATACTTTCCCACATGCTCATGTAGAAGTGGTTTTCGATATTAATGGAAAAGATCGCATGGTCTTTGCGGAAATGGAGTAAGGCATAAGCCTTGCTCTATTTTTGTATAAAAAATTTACATAGATTTTGAATTTAATAGTTTAGACAGATGAAAGTCTGTCTAAACTGTTTCTAGAAGGGACGGTGGAGGAAATGAAAAAACAAGTGATTGCTTATTTTCTTTTACTATTAATTGGTGCACAGTTACTTGTGCAGTTTGGATATATGAAAGCTGATGCGAAAGGACCGGCGGTGATTCCGAAAGAAGCAGTTCGTCTTCGGATTTTAGCAAATAGTGATTCAGATAAAGATCAAGCATTAAAGCGAAAAGTACGCGATGAAGTAAAAGCGCAAATTGATGGTTGGGTAGCAGATTTAAAAACCTTTGAGGAAGCGCGTCAAGTCATTCAAAGTCATATCCCAGAAATCGAAAAAACAGTTGCTTATACGCTACAAGAAGAAGGGAGTAAGGAATCATTTCAAGTTACATTTGGAAAGAATATAAAATTTCCTACAAAGGTTTATGGTAACTTTATTTATCCAGCAGGAGAATATGAAGCGGTATTAATTACGATTGGAAAGGGAGAGGGAGCAAACTGGTGGTGTGTATTATTCCCGCCAATGTGCTTTATGGATTTTTCGAGCGGTACAGCTGTCGAGAAAGAAGAGAAAGTTGTAAAGGCTGAATCGCTGAATCAAGCAGAGGAAGTAACACCGCAGCTTGAAAAAGAAGAAGAGCCTACCAAAGAGGTAAACAAAGATAAAGTGCAGCGAAAAGGGAATAATCAGCAAGAGCGAGTAAAAGAAGGAGTAAAACAGGAAGTGACGAAAAAAGCACAAGATAATCTGAAAGAAACAAAGGATCAAGAAAAAAGCGATACGTTAGAAACGGTGGAAACTGTGGAAAAAACAAAAGAGTCTGCGGATAAAAAACAAGATCAAAAGGTGGAAGTAGTAGAGTCTGAAGAAGAACCTGAAGTGAAATTATTTATTGTTGAGGCTGTTTCATCTTTATTTTCTAAATAAGTACTATTCCTAAATCCCTCTTCATATATAAAAATGAGGAGGGATTTATTATGAAAAAGATTTTTTTTGCAACGAAGAATGATATTGAAAGATTGCATTCTTTTTTCGGACAAGCTAATAAAAAAGATGATAAAATAAATGGGCTGTACGAACAATTTATGATTTTAGAAGATAAAGGAATGATACAAGCTGTTATTGGATATGAACGGGAAGGACAAAATGCACTCGTTCGTTCATGTTTATTCACACCAGTTGTGGATAAGAAAACTTTCTTATATTTTTTTGAAATGTTTTTGCGGTATATGAAAGAAAAAAAGATAGAACAACTATATTTACTCACAAATCATCTACAATCTATAACAATCTTTCAGTTTTTTCATTTTAGACCTGTGGAAAAAGAAGAGGTTCCTATAGAGATTCAACAGCTAGAACATTTTTGTGAAAACATAAAACAGCAGAATGTAATAATACTAAATTGTCAGCTATTAACAAAGTTATCCACGGATTAATTTGATTTATCCACATTTTGTGGATAAACACGGTTTGTTTTTTGGATAACTGTCATAGTAAACTAAAAATACATATGTATTTCATGGGAGAAAAGGACGTGGAAAAAAATGCATACAAATATGTGGATTGTGGATAATTCTGTGGAAATAAAAAAAGATTATCCACAATTACAAGAAGCAGCAAAATTATTACGAGAAAATGAGGCAGTTGCGTTTCCGACAGAAACAGTATACGGACTTGGAGCAAACGCAATGAATGATGAAGCCATTGTAAAAATATTTGAAGCAAAGGGCAGACCAAGTGATAATCCTCTTATTGTTCATATTGGCTCGAAGTCACAATTAACTGATATTGTTAGGGAGGTTCCACCTGTTGCCGAAGTGTTAATGAAGCACTTTTGGCCAGGACCACTGACAATTATTTTACCGAAAAAGGACGGTATTTCAGAGAAGGTTACAGCAGGGCTAGATACAGTTGGTGTTAGGATGCCTGACCATGAAGTAGCACTGGCGCTTATTGAAGCAGCAAACGTTCCAGTTGCAGCACCAAGTGCTAATCGTTCTGGACGCCCAAGTCCGACTTTAGCTTCTCACGTATATGAAGATTTGAATGGAAAAATTGCGGGGATTGTTGATGGTGGAGCAACTGGTGTTGGAGTTGAATCGACAGTCATTGACTGCACAAGTAAGGTGCCAACCATTTTACGTCCAGGCGGGATTACGAAAGAGCAGTTAGAAGAAGTAATTGGTCCGGTTTCTTTTGATCCAGCGCTGAAAGATGAAAAGGAAAAACCGAAAGCGCCAGGGATGAAATATACGCATTATGCCCCGAAGGCACCACTTAGTATTGTGGAAGGGTCGCGTGACTTTATTCAACAACTTGTGGAGAAAAAGAAACGAGAGGGATATACGGTTGGTGTATTAACAACAGAAGAATATCAGCACGTATATCAGGCGGATGTTGTATTATCTTGTGGATTAAGAAGGGATTTAGCAAGTGTTGCAACAAAATTATATGATGTGCTCAGAACGTTTGATACAAGCAAGGTAGATTGCATTTTTAGTGAATCGTTTCCAAATGAAGGAATTGGAAATGCAATTATGAATCGTTTAATAAAAGCGGCAGGGCACCATATTATTGTTGAAGAATAGGCGAGTGTATCACTCGCCTTTTTCATATGTGTACAAACATAAAAGTATAGTCAGTACTTACATGTTAAGGTATGAATTGATAGATGAGAAACTTTCATAGATTCTATTTTTCCTCGGATGAGCATATGGTGAAGTAGCAAGTCCGAGGAGGGACGAGAACGATGATTGAACAATTCATACCTTTAATCATTATGGCTTTTGCCTTAGGAATGGATGCATTTTCTGTAAGCCTCGGCATGGGGATGGTCACGCTTAAAGTGCGACAAATTTTTTATATTGGGGTAACAATCGGTATATTTCATATTCTGATGCCCTTTTTAGGGATGGTTCTTGGACGACTGTTATCAGAAAAATTTGGTCAAATTGCTACACTCGCTGGGGCTATTTTGTTAATTGGGTTAGGTTTTTATATTGTGTACTCTTCACTTTTAGAAAATGAAGATACAAGGGCGGCTCCTGCCGGGATTAGTTTGCTTATATTCGCATTTAGTGTAAGTATTGATAGCTTTTCAGTCGGGTTAAGCCTCGGGATTTATGGGGCACAGATGATTTGGACGATATTGCTTTTTGGCTTCATCAGCATGATTTTAGCGTGGGCTGGCTTATTATTAGGAAGACATGCAAAGCATATGCTTGGTACATATGGAGAAGTTTTTGGGGGGATCATTCTAGTTGGATTTGGATTGTATCTTCTTTTTCCGCTATAATCTTGTTATTATGTAAGAAAATGAGAAAGAGCAAGAGTCTTGAAAATAGGATATGAAATATTTTTCTAAGAGGATTGCGGAAAAGAATGATGATGTTTAAAAGTTTCTATTATTCGATATGATAAATACCTTTCTGTAAGAAATCCCATTTCTATTCATACTCTTCATGATAAGATACTTTCCATATATAGAAAGGATGATACAAATGACAAGAGTAAAACAAATTTTTGGAATCGTGATTAGTTTTTTTGTCTTTTGGTTTAGCATGCTCGGAGTACAAATGTTTGCTGAATTTCTAGATATCGATTCTTTCAAATTTATTGTAGGTAAAACAGAAACAGCTCGTGCGTTTTATTCACCGTATCCATTTTTAATTGTATTTTTGCTTACATTGCTATCTTTATATTTCTTTGTTATAAAGCTTGGGAAACCAAAGAAGGCAAACAATATTCTTCCTGAGGAAAATAAAGAGCAAATTTGAGTTGTTTTTAAAACCCCCGCGAGATATGCGGGGGTTTTTCTTTTAAATAGGGCGCACTAATTCAAATTGTTCGCCTAGTTTCGCATAGTTATGACCAGCAAGTCGGCTGACTGGTTTTAGTCCTTCAGCATGGATACGCCCGTTTTCATATAAGTGTTCAGCAACATGAAAACGAACAACACGCCCAATGAGTAGATCGCATGCTGGGGATTCCTCTGTTCCGCCAAGAGGAATCGCGCGTTCTAATACACACTCCATTCGAATATTTGCTTCTTTTACACCTGGTACAGAAATAACATCACTATCAATAGGAGTCAATTTTGCACGTTCAATTTCACTTTGATGAGGAGGAAGATTTGCAGCGGTTTCATTAATAGCTTCCACATAAGATTCATCGGAAATATGTACAACAAATTCTCCTTTTTCAATTGTATTTCGTGATGTATCTTTGCGATGACCTTCTTTTCTTTGTACAGAAACAGAGATGAGCGGAGGATTGGCAGCAACAATATTAAAATAGCTGTAAGGAGCCCCGTTTAAAACGCCATCTTGTGTCAAAGAAGTGACGAATGCGACAGGGCGCGGGATAATACTTCCCGTTAACAATTTATAATTCTCTCGTTCTGTTTGTTCGTTTGGGTTAATGGAAATCATATTCGTAATCTCCCTTCTTTTTAGAAATGCTTCCTTGTTTGTTTACAAGATACGACTAGAAAACTCCTTCTTTTTTTCAATTTTTGTGCAGAGAGATGAGCAAACATATATCGGTGAGATGCGGAGGTGGCGAAATTTGTCTACTGGTCGATATCTTGTGTCGAACCGCCGATAAATCCGGAGTTGCGCCGATAAAAGAAGAGGGATCGCCGATAAATCCGGAGTTGCGCGGATATATTATTGTACAAAGAAAAGCCTATTTCCAGTTTGGAAATAGGCTCCTTTAAATATCTTGAATCTGAGATGGTTGATTAAAATAAAGTATAAGCACCAGGGCCGATTAAAGCAATACCTACTGCAACAGCAATTAAGATTAAGTTATATTCGAATCCATTTTCTGTTACCCAGAAACCGTTTTTGCCATGAACTGTAATAATTGCAACTAACATTGTACCGACAATAAGTAGTGCACCAACTCAAGTGAAGACACCTGCTGCGAATAAGAAACCACCTAATAGTTCAGTTGCACCAGCCATAAAGGCCATAAATACACCAGGACGTAAGCCGATAGATTCCATCCAGCCGCCTGTTCCTTTTAGGCCGTAGCCACCAAACCAGCCGAATAATTTTTGAGCAGCATGCCCCATAAATGAAATTCCGATAATAAGACGAATAATAAGTAGACCCATGTTCATCATTTATAAAACCTCCTAAAAGTTATTAACTTATGTTATGTAAGTAATGATAAATCAGTTACTTACTTTAGTCAAGTGATGTTCTAAAAAAATATGAAGAAAATTTTACAAATCATAAATAAAAAACAAATATGTTGTGAAGACCTCTAGACAAGTTCGCGAAAAAAAGAGACAATATAGAAATAAGAAGTTCGTTGTTATTCCGATCATTTGAATTGACTGGATTTTTTCAAAGCGATACAATGAATTTCTATTCGTGATCATGCACTTTATTTCGAAAACGTTTTTACGGTATAGTATTTAAAGTAAGAAGTCTTACGAGTATTTCAATATTTACTAGGGATTGCCCTATATATATGCAAGCAACTTTTAAGGAGGACTATCCTATGTTTAAAAAATTATTCGGTTTTGGTTCAAAAACAAATGAAGAAACAATCGTAGCTCCGTTAACTGGAGAAGTGAAAAATATTGAAGAAGTACCAGATCCAGTATTCGCTGGTCGCATGATGGGAGATGGTATTGCAATCGTTCCAACTGAAGGTGTTGTTGTATCTCCTATAGATGGTGAAATCGTTCAATTATTCCATACGAAACATGCTGTTGGTATTAAGGCGAAGAATGGTACAGAAATTTTAATTCATGTTGGCTTAGAAACTGTAAAAATGGAAGGTGAAGGTTTCGAAGCTCACGTATCTGAAGGGCAAGCTGTAAAGAAAGGCGATAAATTAATTTCTTTCGATTTAGAAATCATTCGTGAAAAAGCAAAAAGTACAATTACACCAGTTGTTATTACAAATACAGACGCGGCTGAATCTATTAAAACAACTGTAGGCGTATCAGCTACAAAAGGTGAAACAGAAGTAATGAAAGTGACAATGAAATAATCATTTTTCATAAGGAATCCATTTTGTTTTGTATGAAATGGATTCCTTATTTTTATCTTTTTAGGCGAGAAGACACCCACCTCAAGAAATGTGGAGGGCATAGCCCAATGAGGAGGTGGAAGGCATGTTAGTCAATAAAGCGTATAAGTTTCGCCTCGATCCAAATAAAGAACAAGAGATACTGATTGCTAAAACAATCGGATGTTCTCGTTTTGAATTCAATCACTTTGTAGCGCAATGAAATGACGCATACAAAGAGACAGGCAAAGGATTGATTTATAACACTTGTTCTTCTCAATTAACACAACTAAAGAAAGAACTTGGTTAAAAGAAGTGGATAGTATTTCGCTTCAATTCTCATTAAAAAACCTTGCTGATTCATATTCACGATTCTTTAAAAAACAGAACAAAGCACTACGTTTCAAATCGAAAAAGTATAAAATTCAATCTTATACAACAAAACATACGAATGGAAATATTGCCATTGTAGGTAACAAAATCAAGTTACCTAAACTTGGATTCGTGAAATTTACAAAAAGTCGTGTTGTGGTTACCAAAACGAAGACGTTAAGAATCTCAACCTGCGTGAATGGGATAGCCTAATCAAAACTTTCGATTACGAAGGTGTTCTTAGGAATCTCCCACTTCAAGTAAGTTCATAAGAATTACTAAGTGGTGAGTAGTTCAAATTTCTAGGATGTTCTGAATAATTGTGGTATTATATTTAAGGCACTTGAAACTAGGGTTTCACATATATGTGGATAAGGCGCATTTCTCTTAGAAAAATAAATGGGAAATGCGCCTTCTGTTATATTCACAATTCTTTTGTTCTGGTGTCATGTACGTTATGATAAGCATAGGACATTTGGCAGAAGGAGTGGTTTTGGATGAAGCGAGTATTGTTTGTTTGTACTGGAAATACATGTCGCAGTCCAATGGCAGAGGCATTGCTTCGTCATTATGGCGGAGGGAATTTTGAAGTGCAATCTGCTGGTGTTTTTGCAAGCCCTGGAAGTGATGCATCTATGCATGCTAAGGAGGCATTAGCTAAGAAAGGAATTTCAATCAATCATGCTTCTAAGCAAGTGACAGAAATATTAATTGATTGGGCTGATATCATTTTGACTATGACAGAAAACCATAAACAGCTTTTGTTAGGCTATTATCCGAAAGCAAAAGAAAAACTGCATACATTATATGAATTTACAGAAGGTATAAATAAAGATATTTCAGATCCATTTGGTGGATCGCTCTCTATTTATGAGACAACTCTAGTAGAGATGGAAAAACTTGTACAAAGTTTGTTGGAAAAACATTCAGAGTCCTAATGTTTCGTGTATAATACGATATTGGAGAGCAACTTGTTTATAGTAGACAAGTTTGAAATAAGTTAGCCATTTATGAATGAAAGGATTCATAAACGTTGCAGTAAAAATCTGGAGGGGTAAAAATGAAAGTAGTAGTAGCATCTGACCACGGCGGTATCAATATCCGCAAAGAAATTGTAAATCTATTAGAAGAGCTAAACATTGAGTATATTGATTTAGGATGTGAGTGTGAGGCAGGATCTGTTGATTACCCTGATTTTGCATTTCCAGCAGCAGAAATGGTTGCAAAAGGTGAAGTAGATCGTGGTATTTTAATTTGTGGTACAGGCATTGGTATGTCAATTGCGGCAAATAAAGTTCACGGCATTCGTTGCGCATTAGTTCATGATACATTTAGTGCAAGAGCAACTAGAGAACACAATGATAGCAACATGTTAGCGATGGGTGAGCGTGTTATTGGCGCTGGCTTAGCACGTGATATCGCAAAAATTTGGTTAACAACTGATTATGAAGGTGGCCGTCACGAAAATCGTGTAGGAAAAATTAAAACATACGAAGAAAAATAATATACATTCTAACTTCTATCAAAAGATAATATAATTTGTTGAACCAACCTGTGAAAGGAAGAGGCGTAATGATGGAAATAGTAAAAGTAAAAGAGCAGCTACAAACATTGCTTTCTGATTTTCAAGAACAAGCTTCTTTACAAAGTGGTCAAATTTTTGTAGTAGGCTGTAGTACAAGTGAAGTGCTCGGAGAAAGAATTGGAACTTCAGGGACGATGAAAGTAGCCGAAGCGATTTTTTCTGAACTAATACAATTTCAAAAACAGACAGGTGTCGCATTAGTGTTTCAATGTTGTGAGCATTTAAATCGTGCTTTAGTGGTAGAAAAAGAAGTCGCTTTGAAACATGGTTTTGAAATTGTGACCGTTACGCCTGTTAGATCAGCAGGGGGGGCATTGGCAACATATGCGTATCATAATTTTAAAGATCCTGTAGTAGTAGAATTTATAAAAGCAGACGCAGGTATCGATATCGGTGATACATTTATTGGTATGCATTTAAAACATGTGGCGGTTCCTGTTCGTACAAGTATAAAAGAGGTTGGGAATGCACATGTAACAATGGCTAAAACGCGCGCGAAACTAATTGGGGGAGCGCGTGCTGTATATAAAGCGGCAGAAGAAACAATGATTTGTCGTTAATATATAAGGAAAGAAAAGACCGGACTTGGTCTTTTTTCTTTTATGATATAGAAAGTCATGTTAGAATGTAGTTGAAAATATGAAGATTTAAAAGAATTACAACTTGAATTTTCGTTTTTTCTGAATAAATAGGAAAAAACTATTGGGAATTAATGTAATTCGTTCAGAAAAGGGGGATTTTGGTGGATCATTTAAAACGTCAAGATGAAAAGGTATTTGCTGCAATTGAAGCGGAATTAGGAAGACAGCGTTCAAAAATTGAGTTAATTGCTTCGGAAAACTTCGTAAGCGAAGCTGTAATGGAAGCACAAGGTTCTGTTTTAACAAATAAGTATGCGGAAGGGTATCCTGGTAAACGTTACTATGGCGGTTGTGAGCATGTAGACGTAGTAGAGGATATTGCACGCGATCGTGTGAAAGAGATCTTTGGTGCTGAACATGTAAATGTTCAACCGCATTCTGGTGCACAAGCGAACATGGCTGTATACTTCACAATTTTAGAGCATGGAGATACAGTTCTTGGTCTGAATTTATCTCATGGTGGTCATTTGACACACGGAAGTCCTGTTAACTTTAGTGGAGTGCAATATAATTTCGTAGAATATGGTGTGGATGCTGAAACTCATCGTATTAACTACGACGATGTGTTAGCAAAAGCAAAAGAACATAAACCAAAACTAATCGTTGCAGGTGCAAGTGCATATCCTCGTGTGATCGATTTCAAAAGATTTCGTGAAATTGCAGATGAAGTAGGGGCATATTTAATGGTGGATATGGCTCATATTGCAGGTTTAGTTGCAGCGGGCTTACATCCGAATCCAGTGCCACATGCACATTTTGTTACGACAACAACACATAAAACATTACGCGGTCCACGCGGTGGTATGATTTTATGTGAAGAGAAATTTGCAAAGCAAATTGATAAATCAATCTTCCCTGGTATTCAAGGCGGTCCACTTATGCATGTCATCGCTGCAAAAGCTGTTGCATTTGGGGAAGCACTTCAAGATGACTTTAAAACATATGCGCAAAATATTATTCATAATGCACAGCGTTTAGCAGAAGGACTTCAAAAAGAAGGACTTACACTCGTTTCTGGTGGAACGGATAACCACCTGATTTTAATTGATGTTCGCAACTTAAATATTACAGGAAAAGTGGCAGAACATGTATTAGATGAAGTAGGTATTACAGTAAACAAAAATACAATTCCATTTGAAACAGCAAGTCCATTTGTAACAAGTGGTGTACGTATCGGTACAGCCGCTGTAACATCTCGTGGCTTTGGCTTAGAAGAAATGGATGAAATCGCATCAATTATTGCACATACATTAAAAAATCACGAAGACGAAACTGCATTAGAAGAAGCTCGTAAACGTGTAGCTGTATTAACAAGTAAGTTTCCAATGTACACTGATTTATGATAGATGAAAGAAAACCACTGTAACATCATGTTACAGTGGTTTTCTTTCGGTTGCATAATGCTTGAATATAGAGAAAGAACTTCATGAGAACAGATGAAGCATAACAGCCCCTTAAAGTATGTATACGAAACGTGAATAAATTTTAGAAATATAATGAAGGATAGGATTTCCATAATTGGTAAAGATATTAGATGGATTCATTATGAAATTAATATTTTTCCAAGTTTGCCCTTGAATATTAGTAGGGTTTTCTTTACAATCGTAAATAGTGCAAATGGCGTGGGAACACGCATGAATATCATCTGAAGGAGAGATTCACATGGGAAAACTGTATGTATTTGATCACCCGTTAATTCAACATAAGATTACATATATTCGCGATAAAAATACAGGTACAAAAGAGTTTCGTGAATTAGTGGATGAAGTAGCAAGCTTAATGGCTTTTGAAATTACACGTGATCTTCCACTTGAAGAGATTGAAATTGAAACACCTGTGAGCAAAGCAAAAACAAAAGTGATCGCTGGGAAGAAGCTAGGTTTAATTCCAATTTTACGTGCAGGTTTAGGAATGGTGGACGGAATTCTGAAATTAATTCCAGCAGCAAAAGTGGGACATATCGGTTTATACCGTGACCCAAAAACATTGCAACCGGTAGAATACTATGTGAAACTTCCAACGGATGTAGAAGAACGTGACTTTATCGTACTAGATCCGATGTTAGCAACAGGTGGTTCTGCAGCTGAAGCAATTAACTCTTTGAAAAAGCGCGGTGCGAAACATATTAAATTAATGTGTATCGTAGCTGCACCAGAAGGAGTAAAAGTTGTACAAGAAGAGCATCCTGATGTTGATATTTATGTAGCAGCATTAGATGAAAAATTAAATGACCACGGCTATGTTGTTCCAGGTTTAGGTGATGCTGGAGACCGACTATTTGGAACGAAGTAAGACAACAAACAGACGAGAGGGATGCCCTGCTCGTCTTTTTTATAGATCGGGAGTAGGGGAGGGGGATAAATATACAAAGAATATGCAACATAAATTGCATATTGATAACATATAATATAGAAGTCTAACATCTAAAAGAGGCTATATTATAGAAAGAAAACGTTATATCTAAAAAATAGAATGGTGACAAACTTGTGAACATTTTCTTCTATATCATAGAAAGAAAGTTACTAGATTTTATGTAAATTCCACCAGTATTTAGAAGGGGAACGTTTTCATTTTTGGGAGGAAATAACTAATACTCAAATTTTTTGATTTTTTACGATTTCTCGTTGACAGTACTAATACCCTATTGTATGCTAACAACGGGGATAGATGGTAGGGCTTTCAGTGACAATTTTGTATCTATTCTGTGACGAAAAAGTAAACTTTTGGTTTTGTTTAAGATTTATGCAAAAAAATGAGTTATTATTAACACGTCTTGAATGAGGTTTACATATTGGAGGGATGAATCCTTGCAAAAAAACGATCGCAGCCCTATAAAAGCATATGCTTTAATGTCAGGGATTTTGGCTCAGCTAGTCGGTTCCATTCTTGTTGGGATTTTTGGTGGGCAATGGATTGACAGTAAGGTTGGAACGTTTCCTTTGTTTCTAGTTATCGGCTTACTACTAGGGTTAGGAACAGGGATTTATGCAATGATTCGACTCATTCGACATTACTATTCGGGAGAGCAATGATGATAGATGTGCATGGACTTGTCCAAAGACAAAAGAAATATATGTACTACTTGCTTGCACTTCTAGTGCTAGGATGGGGATTTACCTCTTACAAGGATGTGTTTCTTGGGCTGATTATCGGAACGATTTTCAGTTTTCTTAGTTTGCGCATCATTGCACGTAGAACAGACAAGCTTATAGAACGCGTTACCAATGGAGGAAGCGTGAAATTTAAAGCTACAGCTGTCAGTACATATTCAAGGTTTGCGACGATTGGATTATTAATTTTATTTGCGGCAAAGTATCAGCATTTCATTGCGATGTGGAGCTTAGGTGTAGGATTGCTGACAGGGTATCTTGTCATGATCATAGATTTTCTTTATTTAGAGTATAAGAACAGGGAAGAGAGGTGAATTACTAGTGGAACACGGTAAATTGGTTGATTTTCTAGGTTTAACGTTCGATTTGTCCGCAGTTATCATGGTTACTGTAGCAGCAGTTATAGTTTTCTTAATCGCTGTGATTGGAACTCGAAGCTTAGCTCTTCGTCCGACAGGAATGCAAAACTTCCTTGAGTGGGTGTTAGACTTTGTGAAAGGCATTATTAGCAGTACGATGGACTGGAAAACAGGTGGGCGCTTCTTAACACTTGGCGTTACACTTATGATGTTTATTTTCGTATCAAACATGCTCGGTTTACCATTCATGTTTTCAACAACTGAGGCTGGTGAACATATTGCATGGTGGAGATCGCCAACGTCTGACCCAGCAGTTACTTTAACATTAGCCGTGATGGTAGTTACCCTCACCCATTACTATGGAATTAAGATGAAGGGTACAAAGGAATATATAAAAGGTTATTTCCAACCTATGAAGTTCTTATTTCCTTTAAAGGTTATTGAGGAGTTTGCTAACACATTAACGTTGGGGCTTCGTCTATTCGGTAACATTTATGCTGGTGAGATTTTATTAACATTGCTTGCTCAATTAGGTGCAAGTGGTGCTTTTGGAGCATTAGGTGCGGTTGTGCCAATGTTAGCATGGATGGGATTCAGTGTATTCGTTGGATCAATCCAAGCATTTATTTTCACAATGTTAACGATGGTTTACATGGCTCATAAAGTAAGTCATGACCATTAATATATCTTAAGTAAGTATAAAATTTATTTTTTTCTAATAAAAAGGAGGACATTTTAAATGAGTTTAGGTGTAATCGCAGCTGCAATTGCAATTGGTTTATCAGCATTAGGTGCAGGTATTGGTAACGGTCTTATCGTATCACGTACAATCGAAGGTGTTGCTCGTCAGCCAGAATTAAAAGGCGCACTTCAAACAATTATGTTCATCGGGGTTGCATTAGTTGAGGCACTTCCAATCATTGGTGTAGTTATTGCATTCATCGTAATGAACAGATAAGGGATACTCCCCTTACATAGATGGCGAAGAGTGTTTTTCGAACTTTCTTCGCCATTGCTTTATGAACGAAATGTATGTCTTTTTTTTCATATAGTTAATTTAGATATTTTGAAGGGAGTGAATCCTTGTGCCAACTTTATTATTAGGAGCTGCCATTCCGTTTGGAACGATCGCTTATACGTTGGTCGTTTTCCTAATTTTATTAGTGATGCTACGCAAATTTGCTTGGGGTCCTTTAATGGGAATTATGAAGGAACGTGAAGAGCATGTTGCTAGCGAAATCGACGCTGCAGAGAAAAATCACGCAGAGGCGAAAAAGTTAGTAGAGGAACAACGTGAAATGCTAAAACAGTCACGTGTTGAAGCACAAGAGTTAATCGAAAGAGCGAAAAAGCAAGCAGAAGAACAAAAAGATGGTATTATTGCTGCTGCAAAAGAAGAAGCAGAATCAATTAAAACATCTGCTGTACAAGAAATTCAACGCGAAAAAGAGCAAGCAATTGCTACATTGCAAGAACAAGTCGCTTCTTTATCCGTTCAAATTGCTTCTAAAGTAATTGAGAAAGAACTAAAAGAAGAAGACCAAGTAAAATTAATTCGCGATTATATTAAAGAAGTAGGAGAAGCGCGATGAGCAATGAGATTGTAGCAAAACGTTATGCTGTCGCTCTTTTTCAAATTGCAAAAGAAAAACATGTATTAGAAATGTTTGAAGAAGAATTAGGCCTTGTACAAAGCGTTTTTATGAAAAACGAAGAACTACATAGCTTTTTAACAAAGCCGAATATTTCAAAGGAACAGAAAAAAATGTTTCTTTCTAACGTATTCTCTTCTGTTTCTGAGTCTATTTTAAATACGTTATATATTTTAGTTGATAATAAACGAATTGAAATTTTACCTGCCATTGCAAATGAATACGTAACTCTTGCAAACGAAGAGCGTAACGTAGCGGATGCAACTGTTTATTCTACTCGTCTTCTATCTGAAGAAGAGAAACTTAACATTGCAGAAGCATTTGCAAAAAGAACTGGAAAAGATGCAATTCGCGTGAAAAATATTGTAGATGAGGATTTACTAGGCGGTATTAAAGTGCGCATTGGAAATCGCATTTACGATGGAAGTTTACAAGGAAAATTAGCACGTATTCAGCGTGAACTAATGAAGAATAGATAGGGGTGAAGCACATGAGCATCAGAGCTGAAGAAATTAGCGCACTGATAAAGCAACAAATTGAAAACTATCAGTCTGAAATCGAAGTTAGCGATGTTGGTACAGTTATCCAAGTTGGTGACGGTATCGCGCGTGCTCATGGTCTTGATAACGTTATGGCTGGTGAACTTGTAGAGTTCGCTAACGGCGTTATGGGACTAGCACAAAACTTAGAGGAAAACAACGTAGGTATTATTATTCTAGGACCTTACACAGAAATTCGTGAAGGTGACGAAGTTCGTCGTACAGGCCGTATTATGCAAGTGCCAGTAGGTGAAGAACTAATCGGTCGTGTTGTGAACCCATTAGGTCAACCAGTAGACGGTTTAGGTCCAATCCATACAACAAAAACTCGTCCAATTGAAAGCCCAGCACCAGGTGTAATGGATCGTAAATCTGTTCATGAGCCACTTCAAACTGGTATTAAGGCAATTGATGCACTTGTGCCAATCGGTCGTGGTCAACGTGAGCTAATCATCGGTGACCGCCAAACTGGTAAAACAGCAGTAGCACTGGATACAATCTTAAACCAAAAAGACGAAGACATGATTTGTATCTATGTTGCAATTGGACAAAAAGAATCTACAGTACGTAACGTAGTAGAAACACTGCGTAAGCATGGTGCATTAGAGTATACAATTGTTGTAACAGCATCAGCTTCTCAACCAGCTCCATTGTTATACTTAGCTCCTTATGCAGGTGTATCAATGGGTGAAGAATTCATGTACAACGGAAAACACGTATTAGTCGTGTATGATGACTTATCAAAACAAGCAGCTGCTTACCGTGAGCTATCATTACTATTACGTCGTCCTCCAGGTCGTGAAGCATATCCAGGGGATGTATTCTACTTACATTCTCGCTTACTAGAGCGTGCAGCAAAATTAAGCGATGCAAAAGGCGGTGGCTCATTAACAGCTCTACCTTTCATCGAAACACAAGCAGGGGACGTATCAGCATACATCCCAACAAACGTAATCTCCATTACAGATGGACAAATCTTCTTGCAATCTGACTTATTCTTCTCTGGCGTACGTCCAGCAATCGATGCAGGTACTTCAGTATCTCGTGTTGGTGGATCTGCTCAGATTAAAGCGATGAGTAAAGTATCAGGTACACTTCGTCTTGACCTTGCATCTTACCGTGAGTTAGAAGCGTTCGCTCAGTTCGGTTCTGACCTTGATAAAGCAACACAAGCGAAACTAAATCGCGGTGCTCGCACAGTTGAAGTATTAAAACAAGGATTACACAAACCATTGCGAGTAGAGAAACAAGTTATGATTCTTTACGCTTTAACACGTGGATTCCTAGATGATATTCCAGTAGCAGATATCACTCGCTTTGAAGAAGAATTCTATGCTTGGTTAGATTCAAATGCAGCTGATTTATTAGAAGAAATCCGCACAACGAAGAAACTTGCGGATGACGACAAATTTGCAGCAGCAATCAATGGATTTAAAAAAGTATTCGTAGCTTCTGAATAATAAAAAAAGCGGAGGTGGCTCGTCCAGAAGGGGAGGACATTGGACCTCCTGACGAAGAGGCGTTTTGGCCTCGCAGGAAATGGGAAATGATTGCCCCTTCTATCCACCGAAGCGAAATTATACAAAAGGTAGTTCGTCTTCGAATTACTAACGGTTTACAGAGGAAAAGAGTAGGTACACCTATTCTTTTCCTTCAATCATGAGCAAGCATGTCTTGCAATATGGATTAGAAAGATGAACAAAAAGGATTCTTACTAATCATGCCAACTTCCCGAAAAAAAGGTGGTGAAAACCTGTGGCATCTTTACGCGATATAAAAGCGAAAATTAACTCGACGAAGAAAACGAGTCAAATCACGAAAGCGATGGAGATGGTATCTGCATCGAAATTAAACCGTGCAGAACAAAATGCTAAATCTTTCGTTCCATATATGGAAAAAATTCAAGAAGTGGTAGCGAGTATCGCACAAGGTAGCAAAGGAATCAATCATCCGATGCTAACAGCGCGTCCTGTAAAGCGTACAGGGTACATCGTTATTACATCTGATCGCGGACTAGCAGGTGGTTATAACAGTAACGTATTACGTGAAGTAAGTAAGGTAATTCGTGAGCGTCATAATATGGATCCAAACCAATATTCAATTATTGTACTTGGACGACTAGGACGTGATTATTTAAAACGTCGTGGCTTTAACATCATTGATGAAGTAGTTGGATTATCTGACCACCCATCATTTACAGATATTAAAGATCTTGCTTCTCGAGCAATTGCGATGTTTGCAGATGGTGCTTATGATGAATTGTATATTTATTACAATCACTATGTAAGTAAAATTTCACAAGAAGTAACAGAAAATAAAGTTTTACCGCTTACAGATGTGAAATCTGATAAAAAATTAACTCCATATGAGTTTGAACCTTCAGAAGAAGAAATCTTAAAAGTACTATTGCCACAATACGCGGAAAGCCTAGTGTACGGTGCACTGCTAGACGGAAAAGCAAGTGAACACGCAGCGCGTATGACAGCAATGAAGAGTGCTACAGACAATGCAATGGAAGTTATCGATACACTTACACTTTCATTCAACCGTGCTCGTCAAGCTGCGATTACACAAGAAATCACAGAAATCGTTGGTGGAGCAGCAGCGTTAGAATAGTAATAAAAGGCGGAAGCGGTTCGTTCAGAATGGGAGGGGGATGGAGCTTCAGACGTAGAGGCGTAGTTTGCCTCGCAGGAAGAAGCGAAGCCACCGAGAATTCTAACCGCTGTAGCTAGATTCAGTAAAAAGCGGAGGTAGCTCGTCCAGAAGGGGGGAAATATTTGCCCCTTCTAGCCACCGAAGCTAGATTCAGTAAAAAGCGGAAGCGGCTCGTTCTGAATGTGATGAGGATGGAACTTTAGGCGAAGAGGCGTGCTTTGTCTCGTCGGTAGAAGCGAAGTCACCGAGCATTCAAGCTGCTGAAAGCTCATTCAAAAAAATTGAAAGCCGACTGATAGAAAGCTGGCTAATATAAAGAAAGCTAGGAGGGAACCCGATGAATAAAGGGCGCGTTACGCAAATCATGGGTCCGGTTGTAGACGTTAAGTTTGACGGCGGAAAGCTACCTGAAATCTACAATGCCCTTAGAATTAAAAAAGATGAAGTTAACTTAACTTTAGAAGTTGCACTTCACTTAGGTGATGACACAGTTCGTACGGTTGCGATGTCTTCCACTGATGGACTTGTTCGTGGCACAGAAGTAGAAGACACTGGTCGACCAATCTCAGTTCCAGTTGGTGATGCAACACTTGGTCGTGTATTTAACGTATTAGGTGAAGCAATTGACTTAGATGGTGAAATTCCAGCGGATGTACGCCGTGACCCAATTCACCGTCAAGCACCTGCATTCGAAGAATTATCTACGAAAGTAGAAATTCTTGAAACTGGTATTAAAGTAGTAGACTTACTTGCTCCATACATTAAAGGTGGTAAAATCGGTCTATTCGGTGGTGCCGGTGTAGGTAAAACAGTATTAATTCAGGAATTAATCAACAATATCGCACAAGAACACGGTGGTATTTCTGTATTCGCTGGTGTAGGTGAGCGTACTCGTGAAGGGAACGATTTATACCATGAAATGAGTGATTCTGGTGTAATCAAGAAAACAGCGATGGTATTCGGACAAATGAACGAGCCACCTGGTGCACGTCAACGTGTTGCATTAACAGGATTAACAATGGCTGAACATTTCCGCGATGAGCAAGGACAAGACGTACTATTGTTCATCGATAACATCTTCCGTTTCACGCAAGCGGGTTCTGAAGTATCTGCCCTTCTTGGTCGTATGCCATCTGCGGTAGGTTACCAACCAACACTTGCAACGGAAATGGGTCAATTACAAGAACGTATTACATCAACAAATAAAGGGTCTATTACGTCTATCCAAGCGGTATATGTACCAGCCGATGACTATACTGACCCAGCACCTGCTACAACGTTCGCTCACTTAGATGCAACAACAAACCTAGAGCGTCGTTTAACGCAAATGGGTATTTATCCAGCGGTAGATCCATTAGCTTCTACATCTCGTGCGCTTTCTCCAGAAATCGTAGGAGAAGAGCATTATGAGGTTGCTCGTCAAGTACAGCAAACTCTTCAACGTTATAAAGAGCTTCAAGATATTATCGCTATCTTAGGTATGGATGAGTTATCTGAAGAAGATAAGTTAGTTGTACATCGCGCTCGTCGCATTCAATTCTTCTTATCACAAAACTTCCACGTAGCGGAACAGTTTACAGGTCAACCGGGATCTTATGTACCTGTAAAAGAAACAGTTCGTGGTTTCAAAGAAATTCTAGAAGGTAAACATGATGATCTTCCAGAAGATGCATTCCGCTTAGTAGGTGGAATTGAAGAAGTTGTTGAAAACGCGAAGAAAATGATGGCGTAAGGCCTTAGGAGGGACGAATTATGAAGACATTTCCAGTCAGTATTGTAACTCCTGATGGACCGGTTTATGAAAAAGAAGTAGAAATGGTAAGCGTTAAGGCAGAAAGTGGGGAGATGGGGATTTTACCAGGTCACATTCCCACTGTTGCGCCGCTTAAAATTAGTGCGGTTCGTTTGAAAAATGGCGGTCATACTGATTATGTAGCAGTAAGCGGGGGCTTTATCGAAGTTCGTCCAGATAAAGTAACAGTATTAGCAACATCTGCTGAAGAAGCGAACCATATTGATACTCATCGTGCAAATGAAGCGAAGCGTCGTGCTGAGCAACGTCTGCAAGATAAACAAGCCCATGTTGACTTTAAGCGTGCAGAATTAGCGCTAAAACGTGCAATTAATCGTTTGGACGTTTCTAACATGAAGTAAAAAAATCCGTAAAGGTTCTTACCTTTACGGATTTTTTTATCCCGCCATTTTAGGACAGTAAGACTCCCACCTTAAGATGCAGAGAGAAGCAAGGAAGATAGGTGGGAGCAGGGGAGCAGGGCTGCCCGTAACAGCCCCATTGGTGAGGGCTCATAATCAGTGGGGATGAAGAACCTCCCCACTGATTAAAGTTTCGCTTTATTTCCCTAAATAAGGTAAATTTAGAATTTATAGAAAATATCACAAAAAATGATATAATGAGAAGGTGTTTTTATATAAATAGTATATATGGCGTATGAAAGGAGAGGGGAAAATGATTAGTGAAATGAAACGAGAAGCCTTGCAATCACTAAAGGGGAAATGGGGGCTTGGTGTAGGCTCAACAATTTTACAATTTGTTTTAAATTATATTGTTTCGCTAGTTGTATCATTAATAGTTATTATTCCAG
The DNA here is from genome assembly GCF_022663595.1 of Bacillus cereus group sp. BfR-BA-01360. Lineage (NCBI taxonomy): Bacteria > Bacillati > Bacillota > Bacilli > Caryophanales > Bacillaceae > Bacillus > Bacillus cereus group sp. BfR-BA-01360. Next base: position 105,488 of record NZ_JAKUFV010000005.1, on the reverse strand, counting down.
TATTGCTGTTCATAATGGCGATCGGCGACTCAGTGTATGCATTTGAAGAGGGAGCGGCAGCAATTGGTGCTGTTATTTTATTAATTTTTATGTATATATTGATGCTCATTGTGAATTATGGATCATATGGAATTATGGCATATGGCTATACGAATTTGTATGTCAATATAAGTAAGAGAAATAATGTTACGATAGATTATTTATTTGAAGGGTTTCGTGGGTTAAGTAGAATTTGGAAGTCGATAAAAGCGATGTTAGGTTTACTTGTATATTCGCTATCTTGGCTTCCTATCGTATTTATAGGAATATTAATGTTTGTAATTGGGGATGAAAATAATCCACCTGAAAGTGAAGCGTTAGTTATCGTTGTGCTTGGCCTCCTATTCATTTCAATTATAGTATCTATCATTGCTTATTTTTCGTATGCGATGACGTTTTATATTCTAGTAGAGAATCCGGAATACAGTGTTTTACAAGCGTTAAAAGAAAGTAAGTCCATCATGAAAGGACATAAACTGGATTTATTTCTTTTATGGCTTAGCTTTATTGGTTGGGGAATTTTAGCTATGTTTACACTTGGGATTGGCTTACTTTGGTTATATCCTTATTTCACTACAACAACAGCTCATTTTTATCAATATATATCAGAAAAAGAATTATACTAAAAGGATATGAAGTGGAGAGTGCAAGGATAATGTGCTCTCGCTTTTTATAGACTATCTGATGATAAAATAGAAGCTGGAGGATTTACATGATTAGTGATTTAAAAGGAAGGGCTCTTGATGCCTTAGAAGGGAAATGGGGACTAGAAAGAGGCAAGTAGATCTCTTTCAGTAGATGTTGTTGCAATGTTTATTATTGGGCCGTTAACTTTAGGAGCATACACCCTTGTGTTGCGTGCGGTTCGTGAGCAAGATGTAGAAGTAAGGAAACTGTTTAGCTGGTTTACAGATGAAAAGAATTTGATAAAGTCGTTTTTTACATATTTATTAATATATGTATACTTGATTTTATGGACATTATTATTGATTATTCCAGGGATTATTAAGTCCTTCTCCTATGCGATGACGTACTTCATTTTGAACAATCATCCTGAATATACAATGAATCAAGCGATTACAGAAAGTCGTCGCATAATGGATGGGCATAAAATGGCTTATTTTCTAGTATGCTTAAGTTTTATTGGATGGTTTTTATGAAGTATTGTTACACTTGGAATTGGATTCCTATGGTTAATTCCATATTTCTATACCACAAGCGCAGCATTTTATGAGGAAATCACACAAGGTTAATTGAAAAGACAGCAATCAAAAAGCACCCTTTCTAAATCATTCTGTTTAGAAAGGGTGTTTTTGTAGAAAGTTTAAGAACTGTTTACTTGTAAGTGGTTTACTAAAGTAATACCCTTGCATGTATCGACAATTGTTAGCTTGCAAAAAGTCAAATTGTTTTTCCGTCTCAATCCCCTCGGCAACGACGGAAAGGTTTAATGTATTTGCAAGTGAAAGTATTGTAGAAATAATAGCTCTTTCTTCTTCTCGCTGATCGGCCAGTTGTGTAAATTCTCGTGGCACTTTTAATGCATCAATTGGGAAAAGGGATAAGTAAGCTAGAGAAGAGTAACCTGTGCCAAAGTCATCAATTGAAGTTTGAATGCCATGCTCTTTTAACTTTTTAAGCTTTAGTAATGTTTCTTTTTCATTTATCATGGCGATGCGTTCAGTTAATTCCAGTATGAGAAATCTCGGTTCTACTTGTACCTCCTTAAGTATTGTTAAGATGTTTTCGATTAAGTTATCTTGTTGAAATTCTTTTGCTGATAAGTTAACGCTTATTTTCAAATCAGCATAGCCAAGCTTATGCCAATACTTTAATTGCTTGCATGATTCTTTTAACATCCAATGACCAAGCGGAATGATTTGAGGCGTTTCTTCGACAATCGGAATGAACTCACAAGGTGAGATATTACCTAGAATTGGATGATTCCAGCGGATTAAAGCTTCTGCGCCAACTATTTTTTTCGTTCTAATATCAACTTGTGGTTGATACGAAATAAAGAATTGGTTATTTGCCAGGGCAAGTGGGAAATCTTTTTCAATTCGTGATTTACGCTCCATCTTTTCGTATAGCTCCTGTGTATAGATAGAGCTTCCATTTTTTCCTTTGTTTTTTGTTTCATACATTGCCATGTCAGCATGCTGCAAAATTGACATCGGATCTTCACCGGCTTCTGGGTAAATAGCAATACCAATACTCGATGAAATTTGTAAATGATGATTTTCAATTTGAAATGGTTCATTTAATGCGGCCAAAATATGATCTGCTACTGTTTGAACTTCAGCTGTGTGTTTAATATTTTCGATGAGGAGCGTAAATTCATCTCCGGCAAGCCGTGCAAGTTTTACATTTGGATTTGAAATTTGTTTCAGCCTTTTGGCTATAGCAATTAAAAGAAGGTCTCCGATTCGATGTCCAAGAGTGTCATTGATAATCTTGAAACGATCTAAATCAAGGAACAAAACAGCAAAAGGTTGTTTTGTTATTTTAGCTCGTACAATGGCCTCTTCCAGTTGCTTGTGAAAGGAGCGGCGGTTGGAAAGTTCAGTTAATGTGTCATGATATGCTAGGAAGTTAATTTGTTCTTGTTGTTGTTTGCTTTCTGTAATATCTTTAATCATTAAATAGACACCCGGAATATGCTCTTTTAAGATAATAGGAACAGCTGTAACGTGCAAAAAGTAAATATCTCTATTTTTATGGTATGCTCGTATCTCTAACGAAATCGAGTTCCCTCGTTTCACATGATGAAACGCATCTATTATTTTCTTTAAGTCTTTCTCGTATACAAGTGAGTAATAAGGCTGATTTAACAGTTCGTTTGTTTGATAACCAAGCAATGTAATTCCAGCATGATTTACATTTAAGAAATTGCCGTGCAAATCCAATGTGAAAATAGGATCAGGATGGTGTTCATATAGAGATTCGAACATTTTTTTGCTCCGATATAACGCATCTTTTTGCTGCACTAAATCTTGTGTGCGTAACTCGATTTGTTCTTCTAAATGTTGGTTAAACCGCATCTGCGTTAGCAGTAGTTCTTTATTTTGTCTACGAACTAAAATATGGCGTATCAATACAAAGAAAAATGTAACAATAAGGCCTATTACTAATATGGGTGAAAAAGCACGCTCTATTAATACAAATGTACTAAGAGCAATAACAGAGAGATAGGGTAGCGATAAATGAATTGCTTCACCGATTTGCGGTGTTAGTAATACTTGCTCAGTGTGCTCTGCTTCTTTGGTGTGAAGCACACAAGCGATAACAATAAGCATTAAAAAAAATTGATATAAAGGCGCGATTATAAATCCAGAATGCTCAGCTGTAAAGTATTTCAAATAAGCATAGATGGAATCAATACTTGCATAACCAATGACTGAAGTTGCTAAAAAGATGGAAACTTGTTTTGAAAGAAGTGACAGCGGTCGAAATAATAAGCTAATACCTATTAGAAGAAATAATAAGTTTGCCATGGGATACATGAGTTGTACGATTATATTAAGGTAAGTGGTAGCGATAATATGGATAGCCTGCTCAATAAGAAGGTAATAGCTTAATGTAAATTGTGCAGTCACGACAATACAAACATCGCATATGATAAATAACTGTTCCCATATATTTCGGTCATAAAGTAATTCATATAAGAAGGCAGCTACAAAGATAATGAGACATAATAAATAAAAAAAGTCGGACGGATCAACAAATATAGCAGAGGCATGTAAAATCAGGCGTTGGTAAGCAACGATGATATCACCAATAAAATATAAAATGGAACCGAATGTAAGTAGCATCCAAAATCGATAAGCATGACCGCGTTTAATGGATGAAAAATAGACTAAGTAACTACAAATGATCATATCAACTAAAATTGTTGTTACCCATATCATGATTTGAAATACAAGAGAGTCTTTCGAATAAATGAGTACCCCGATATAATGAATGCTAAGATAAATAAGTAAACTACTTATAAGAATCGTTACGTGTGTTTTTATCTTCATGGAATTCACCTGCGGTATAGAAAATATAAATTATTTTATTATATGCTCTTTTGTAGAATTTGTATGGGATGAATATTGTTTTCATATTTTATCCCGTTATTTTAGGGCAGTAAGACTCCTATCTCAAGATGTGGAGAGAAGCAGTCGAGCTTATAATCAGTGGGGATGGAGAAAGCCCATTGATTAAAGTTTCGCTTTATTGTACATATTTTATGCCAATAGTAAAAATAGTAAAGGAAAGATGCACATGTTTATAAAATGTGCATCTTATTTCATCCTAATTATTTATTGCAACGCACATGGGTTTGTAAAAATAAAAGAAAGTCCTCTGGAGCAAGGGGCTTGCTAAAATAATATCCTTGTACGTAGTGACAACCATTTTGCTGTAAAAACTGTAATTGTTGTTTTGTTTCTACCCCTTCTGCAATAACAGACATATGCAACGTATGAGATAATGAAATAATTGTTGTAATAATTTCTTTTCCTTCTTTAGATTCATCAGCCATTAAAATAAATTCACGTGGAATTTTAAGCATATCAATTGGATATAAAGGTAAATAGGCTAGCGAGGAATAGCCTGTTCCAAAGTCATCGATTGATATATGCACACCGATCTCTTTTAGCTTACGAAGTTTTTGCAATGTTTCTTTTTCATCCACCATGGCAATTCGTTCCGTTAATTCGAGATCTAGACAATGTGGTGCTAATCCAGTTTCTTTTAGAATGGAAAGAACGGATGGGACAAACAAATCTTGTTGAAACCCTTTAGCTGACACATTTACTCCAATTTTTAAATGAGAATATCCAAGTGTTTGCCATTCTTTCATTTGCGTACAAGCTTTTTGTAAGGCCCATTTTCCAATTTCAAGAATGTGCATACTTTCTTCAGCAATTGGAATAAATTCGTAAGGAGATACAATACCCAATTCTGGATGATTCCAGCGAATGAGTGCTTCGGCACCAATCACTTCATAAGAACTACTGTCTACTTGCGGTTGATATAATAAGAAGAATTCTTCATTTTCGATTGCTTTTGGCAAATCTTTTTCTAAACGTAAGCGTCTTCCCATTTGTTTTGATAAAGATTCATCATAGAAGGAAATAGCATGCTCCGTTTTCAGCTTTGCATCATGCATTGCTATATCTGCGTGTTGGAATAGTAAAGTAGTATCTGTTCCGGCTTCTGGATAAATTGCAATACCAATGCTAAGCGATAGGTGGTAAGTATGGTTATGAACTTGCATAGGTTTTTTTACAGTATGAATCAGCTCGTTGCACAAGTCTAATAATGATTCTTTGTCGGTAGCATTACGAATTAAAATGGTAAACTCATCTCCGCCAATTCTCGCTAGCGGAGTATCTTGAGGAATACAAGGTTGTAAGCGAGTTGCAACTTCTCTGAGTACAATGTCTCCGGCCTTATGTCCCAGTGTATCGTTAATAAGATTAAAGCGATTTATATCTATAAAAAGTAATGCGAATTTTCTATCATTTATTTCGGATTGTTTAATATAATCCTCTAATTTTCTTTGGAAGAAAGCACGATTCCCAAGAGTAGTTAAAGAGTCATGGAATGCTAAATAATGAATTTGTTCTTGTTGTCTTTTCATTTCCGTAATATCTTTAACGAGAATATAAATCCCAGTTACTTGCTCATTCAATATAATTGGGACGATTGTTAAGTTGAAAGAGTAAGCTTGCCTGTTATAGTTAGCGAGTATTTCAAAAGAAGTCGATACTTTCTCCTTTGCGTTTTGAATTGCCGCGGCAAATTTAGGTTTATCTCTGTCGATAACAATAGAGAACCACGATTTTCCTAATAATTCACTAACAGGAACTTTTAGCATTGTACTTCCTGCTTTATTAACATTTGAAACAACCCCATTTAAATCAATCGTAAAGATTGGATCAGGGTGATATTCGTGTAACGATTGAAATTTTTGTTGTTTCCTATTGGCAATTTCGGTTTGTAACATTAAGTCACTTGTTCTTTGCTTTACCGTATCTTCTAACTGCTTATTAAATGATTGTAAGGCTTTCGTTAACTCTCTATTTTGCATTCTTGCAAGCACATGCCGAATTAACGAAAAGATAAAAGTAATACAATTTCCTATAATTAGAGTTGGAGAAGCTGTGTTTTCTTTTAATGTAAAGCCAATTAAAATGGTAATCGCAAGATAAGGAAAGATAATAAGTAGTTGCTTTCCTAATACGGGATTCATAATAAAGTAAGATGTTCTGCTTGTAGTATCGCGAATAGCTGCAGCGATTGCAATACATAATAATAAAACTCGGTAAAGAGCTCGAAGGCTAACAATGATATAACTTGGTAAATTATCTGCAAAAAAAGTGTATGTATAATCAATAAGTGCGTACCCAATTAGTACAGTAATAAAAAGGTATAATTTTTTATTTGACTTAAAAATTGTTGGATAGAAAAAGAAGCTGATTCCAAGTAGTAGAAAGCATACATCTGTAATTGGAAAGAAAAATTTCATCACTGCATCTGCAACTGACAAGTCATAAATACGTATAGAAGGTTGATTAAATAAATACCACTCTAAGGTAAAAACAGCTGTCACAATGATACATATGTCGCAAATGAGAAAGGCTTTTCCCCATTTATCGCACTCTTTCATTAGTTTATAAAAGAATGCAGAGAGGAAAAAAATAGAAAAAAGCATAACGAATAGATCTGAAATATCAAACTCATCCATAGGAAGCTCAAAAGGATGGTAAGTTCCTAATATATCTCCGATAGAAAAACAAAGAACCCCGATTAAGATTAAGATCCAAAAAGGTCTAAACGTCTTTTTTTTGTATAAAATGGAATAACATAATGAAATAAGACCAATCACTTCAATAAATATGGAAGATAAGCGGATGTCAAGGTCAGTAATATAGTAACTGTCCGGAAAAACATAAATAGGTATGTAGTAGAAACATACATAGGAGATTAGTGCTCCGATAAGGATTGAAATATGCCAATCGTTCTGTTTGCCCAAAATAATCACCTTCATAAACTTTAAATAAATGCAGCTTTACATTTGTTCTAACAAAAAAACTTGATTTCTACTTTTAAGAAGAGTTTGAACGATTTATGGAATACATATACATACTATTTCATGTATCGACATAGGAATTTAAATTTTGTTATAATGAGAGAAATAATCTAATTATTTAGAAAAATTTAAAAATAATAAAAGAAGAAGATGAAACATATTGTTTACTAAGTGAACTTGTTCTTCATTCATGGGGGAGGGTTTCAAAGTGGAAAATGTATACGAAAATAGTTACATGATTGTTGGTATTTTCTTGCTGCTAGGCATATTACTTCCGGTAGTCGCTCTGACATTAGGAAAGTTACTACGCCCACATAAACCAAGTGAGGCAAAGAATACAACATATGAAAGTGGGATTGAGCCGTATCATGATGCGAATGTTCGCTTTCATGCCCGCTACTACATTTTTGCATTACTATTCGTTATTTTTGATGTAGAAACGTTATTTTTATATCCGTGGGCAGTGGCATATGACAAGCTTGGGTTGTTTGCATTAATTGAAATGCTCATTTTTGTCGCTATGTTATTGATAGGATTAGCCTATGCTTGGAAAAAGAAGGTGTTACAATGGCTATAAATTTCGAAGAACTACATCCACAGGAGCGAGCGGAATTAGAAAGGAATATCTTTTTTACAACATTAGAGCAGATAAAAGGATGGGCACGTAGCAATTCTTTATGGCCGATGACATTTGGACTGGCATGCTGCGCGATTGAGATGATGGGAGTAGGTTCCTCACATTACGATTTAGATCGATTTGGCTCTTTTTTCAGGACATCTCCAAGGCAGTCAGATGTCATGATTGTTTCAGGAACGGTGACAAAGAAAATGGCTCCGATTGTGCGGCGTTTATATGATCAGATGCCGGAACCGAAATGGGTTATTGCGATGGGATCTTGTGCAACTGCTGGTGGTCCTTACGTAAATTCGTATGCTGTTGTAAAAGGCGTCGATCAAATTGTACCTGTAGATGTATATATTCCAGGGTGTCCCCCTAACCCAGCTGCCTTAATTTATGGAATTAATAAATTAAAAGAGAAAATTCGTTACGAAGCAAAGACAGGAAAGCAGGTGACGAATAAATGAGTGATCCGAATAAAGAGTTAGAGGATATGAAACGAGAAGCGGCTAGGCGTGCAAAGGAAGAGGCACGAAAGCGTCTTGCCGCTAAGCATGAAGCAGAAATATCGAAAATAGAGGCGCGAGAACAAGAAAAAGAGAAAGCGCTATCAAAGGGTGCTGAAGTAAGCAGAGATGAAGTAACGGAAGCGGAGAAAAAAGCAGCAGCAGCGAAAGCGAAGGCTGCAGCGTTAGCGAAGCGAAAGATGAAGGAAGAGAGCGCGGCACATGGTGATGAAAAAGCGAAAGCAATCGCTGCCGCGAAGGCAAAAGCAGCGGCTGCTGCGCGAGCAAAGAGTGCTGCTAGTAAAAAGGAAGAAGAGAAAGTGCCAGAAAAGCCGTCGCCGAATCAGCCATATGTAGAGGCATATGCGAAACTTATTAAGGAAAAAATAGGGGAGCATGCATTGGTAGATTTCTATATCAATAGATTGTCTAAAGATGTTCCGACGCTTGTTGTTTGCAAGGAGCATTATTATGAAGTAATGGAGTTGTTACGGAGTCATGAGCGCCTTGCTTTTCATTATATGTCAGAGCTGCATGCAACGGATTTTGTGACGCATATGGAAGTGTATGTACACCTATATTCATATAGAAAGAAACAATCAGTGGCGGTGAAGGTGAAATTAGAAAGGGAGGCGCCGCAAGTAGCCTCGATTACACCGCTTTGGGAAGGGGCAAATTGGCCCGAGCGCGAAGCTTATGATTTACTTGGAGTGATTTTTACTGGCCATCCTAATTTAACGCGCATTTTAATGCCAGATGACTGGGTAGGGCATCCGCTTCGAAAAGACTATGAACCTTTTGATGTGGAGGTGTAGCGCAGATGATCCGTACAGAAGAAATGTTGCTAAATGTGGGGCCGCAGCACCCGAGTACTCATGGAGTATTCCGGCTTATTATTAAAATTGATGGAGAAACGATTAAAGAAGCTACGCCTGTCATCGGGTACTTGCACCGCGGAACAGAAAAAATCGCTGAGAGTTTACAATATACACAAATTATTCCGTATACAGATCGAATGGACTATTTATCTGCCATGACCAATAATTATGTCATTTGTCACGCGGTGGAGACAATGATGGGACTTGAGATTCCTGAGCGTGCTGAGTATTTACGCGTCCTCGCAATGGAGCTAGGCCGCGTTGCAAGCCATCTTGTTTGGTGGGGGACGAACCTTTTAGATATTGGTGCAGTGAGTCCATTTTTATATGCATTTCGGGAACGAGAAATGGTTATTAATCTTCTAAATGAACTGTGCGGCGCAAGGCTTACGTTTAATTATATGCGCGTCGGCGGCGTGAAGTGGGATGCGCCGGACGGTTGGATTCAAAAGGTTAGAGAGTTTGTTCCTTATATGAGAGAACAATTGAAAGGATATCATGATCTTGTTAGTGGAAATGAAATATTTGTAAATCGTGTGAAAGGCATTGGTATATATAGCGCGGAAGAAGCGATTTCCTATTCATTGAGCGGAGCAAATTTAAGATGTACAGGTGTGAAATGGGATATTCGGAAGGATGAACCGTATTCGATTTATAATCAGTTTGATTTTGATGTCCCTGTTGGGGAAGTAGGCGATGCTTGGGATCGGTATATGTGCCGCATGGCGGAAATAGAAGAGTCACTCAAAATTATTGAGCAGGCGGCTGAGCAGTTTCCGAAAGAAGGAAGTGTCATGGCGAAAGTGCCGAGGATTATTAAGGTTCCTAAGGGCGAGGCCTTCGTCCGCATTGAATCGCCGCGCGGAGAAATTGGCTGTTATATTGCGAGCGAAGGAAAGAAAGAGCCGTATCGTTTAAAGTTTCGCAGGCCATCTTTTTACAATCTGCAAATCTTACCGAAGCTTTTGAAAGGAGAAAATATCGCCAATTTAATTACGATTTTAGGCGGTGTTGATATTGTGCTTGGGGAGGTTGATGGCTAATGGTTGAAAGGCTGCTAGAGTCATCTACAAGTTGGTCGAATTTTTTTATTTTCTTTGGGTTAGCTGTGCTTCTATTATTTGCAGTCCTCGGCTTTGTTACATACGGGATTTTAGCAGAACGAAAGGTAATGGGATTTATGCAAGGGCGGGTCGGCCCAAACCAAGTCGGGGGGCGTTTCGGATTATTACAAACGGTAGCGGATGTGCTAAAGCTTCTCTTAAAAGAAGATAGTATTCCGAAAGCGGCCGATAAACCGTTATTTATATTGGCACCGATCATCGCTTTTGCACCAGCCTTTATGGTATTGGCTGTTATTCCGTTTACATCTCAATTTCAGTTTGCTGATATCGGTGTTGGCCTTCTTTATTATATTGCTATTTCAGGAATTACAACGATTGGCGTTTTGACCGGCGGCTGGGCATCGAATAATAAATATTCTTTGCTCGGCGGGATGCGAGCAGCGGCGCAGATGATTTCCTACGAAATTCCTCTCGTTATGAGTGTAATCGGCATTGTCTTATTGACGGGTAGCCTAAATTTAAACGAAATCGTCGCATCGCAGGAAAAAGTTTGGTACATCTTTGCGCAGCCAATCGGCTTTATTATTTTCCTAATTGCGGCGGTTGCTGAATTAAATCGGACACCATTCGATTTACCTGAGGCAGAATCTGAACTTGTTTCTGGCTATCATACGGAATACTCTGGATTTCGCTGGGCCTTCTTTATGCTTGCTGAGTATGTGTATCTCTTTGGAATGGCTTCTTTAATGACAGTACTCTTCCTAGGTGGCTGGAACCCGGTACTCTTTCTTGACTTTATTCCAGGCGCTGTATGGTTTGCACTCAAATTTAGTGCGGTTGTCTTTTTATTCATTTGGTTCCGTGTTACATTCCCTCGTATGCGGGGGGATCAGTTAATGGAGTTTGGCTGGAAGGTACTATTACCGATTGCATTGGCTAATATCTTTTTAACGGCATTGATTAAGGAGTTGTTCTTCTAATCTGTGAGGAGGTGCCAGCAAGAGATGAAAGGGTTATTGAAAGGGTTGAAATATACGCTAAGTAATTTGAGCAAGAAAAAGGTGACATACGATTATCCAAATCAACCATTGCCACTGCCAGATCGGTTTCGCGGCATTCAAAAATTCTATCCGGAAAAGTGTATTGTTTGTAATCAATGTGCCAATATTTGCCCGACCAACTGTATTCAGTTAACCGGAAAAAAGCATCCAGATCCTACGAAAAAAGGGAAAATCATTGATACGTATGATATTAATTTTGAAATTTGTATTCTATGTGATTTATGTACGGAAGTGTGTCCGACAGAGGCTATTGTTATGACAAATAACTTTGAACTAGCGGAGTATACACGTGATGATTTATTTAAAAACTTGCAATGGTTAGATGAAAATGATGAAAACGTTAGAAAGGAGAATAAGGCATGACCGGTGAGTTGATTGCATTTTTTATATTATCTTTCACTGCGGTTATGGGCGGAGTGTTTATGCTGAATGTAACGAAAGTAATGCATATGATGCTTGCCCTTGTTTTTACATTTCTCAGCATTGCAGGTTTATATTTCCTTCTAGCGGCTGAGTTTATAGGGGTAGCACAAATTTTAATCTACTCTGGAGCCATTACAATTATTATGATCTTTGGCATTATGTTAACGCGGCATGATGCGGAGAATGAGTCAAGGATTAGTCTTCGCAAAATAATTGTTTTCCTCGCAGTTATGTTATTTGGAACAGTGATGTACTTTGCGGTTCATAACATCGACTTTGCAAACCAAAATACACAGGATATTTTACCTCTTCATGAACAAAACACACTTCAAATTGGTACCCTTTTGTATTCGAAATATGTAATTCCATTTGAATTAACATCGGTGATCTTACTTGTCGCACTTGTTGGGGCGATTGTTCTTGCTAAGAAGGATGAAGAAAAGGGGGATTCTCATGAATAGTGTCCCCGCTTCGGCCTATTTAACTTTAGCAATTATTTTATTTTGCATCGGTTTATTTGGGGCTTTAACAAAACGAAATACGGTTATTGTTTTAGTCTGTATGGAACTGATGTTAAATGCCGCAAATTTAAACTTAGTTGCCTTTAGTAAGCTTGGTTTTTTTTCGAACTTAACAGGGCAAATCTTTTCTTTATTTACGATGTCTGTTGCGGCGGCAGAAGCAGCGGTTGGACTCGCAATTTTGATTGCACTATATCGCAATCGTACAACTGTTAATATCGATGAGATGGATAAGTTGAAAGGTTAATTCTAACTGAAAAGGGGGAAGGAAACGATGATCGATTATGCATGGCTCATACCGCTTTTCCCGCTTGCTTCGTTTATGTTACTCATTTTATTTGGGAGGAAATTAAAAGGAATTAGCAGCCTCCTTGGCAGCCTTTTCGCATTTCTTTCGCTAGTGGGTGCGGTAATCGTCTTATTAGAACGCTTTTCCTCAGAGAATGTCAAGCACACTTGGTTATGGCTAAAGGCTGGGAGTGTGGACATTTCATTTGGATTTGAGGTGAATGCATTGAATGCGTTAATGCTCCTTATTGTGACTACTGTCAGTTTTCTTGTACATGTGTATGCAAAAGGATATATGCAAGGCGACGAACGTTTGTCAGTCTTTTATGCGTATCTTGGATTATTTACATTTGCGATGCTTGGGCTTGTAATTTCAACAAATCTATTGCAACTTTACGTGTTTTGGGAGCTTGTTGGTCTCGGTTCCTTTTTATTAATTGGATTTTACTTTTTTAAAGAAGAGGCAAAAGCAGCTGCCCAAAAAGCTTTTATTATGACGCGCATTGGCGATGCCTGCTTATTTATCGGGATGATTCTTCTTTTTTGGCAAGCGGGCAGTTTTGATTATGATGTTATTTTTAAAGCAGTACAAACGGAGGCTATCTCTCCTTCTATCATTACACTTACAGCGCTTTTCATATTTATTGGTGCCGTGGGGAAATCGGGACAATTTCCATTGCATACGTGGCTACCGGATGCAATGGAAGGGCCTACGCCAGTTTCAGCACTTATTCATGCGGCGACGATGGTCGCGGCCGGCGTCTATTTAGTTGCGGCGATGTTTCCGCTTTTCGTAGCCAGCCCTGTAGCTATGCAGACCGTAGCAATTGTGGGAGGATTTACGGCGATTTTTGCGGCGTCCATTGCTCTTGTACAAACAGATATAAAACGCATTCTAGCGTATTCTACAGTAAGTCAGCTCGGTTATATGATGCTTGCACTTGGTTCAGCGGGATATGTCGCTAGTATCTTTCATTTAACGACACACGCCTTTTTTAAGGCACTTCTGTTCTTAGCGGCTGGAAGTGTCATTCATGCGGTGCATACACAAAACATTCATGAGATGGGCGGCTTACAAAAGAAGATGAAAGTTACAGGACTACTCTTTTTAGTCGGTACATTTGCAATTAGTGGCGTTCCGTTTTTTTCAGGCTTTTTTAGTAAAGACGAAATTTTAATGGCAACGTGGATGCACGGCAATTATGTTTTATTTGTCCTCGCCATTTTAGCAACGTTCTTAACGTCCTTTTATATGTTTCGTTTATACTTTCTTGTCTTTACCGGAGAAGAGAGAGCGAAGAGGGAAGTACGTGAGTCTCCGCGGATTATGACATTGCCGATGACTGCTCTTGGAGTATTCGCTGTTGCAATAGGATACATTCATACACCTTGGTTCGGAACATTTCTTGGAGATTGGCTCATAAAGGATGTTTCATTTCAAGTAGCACAAGGACACGGGCCAGCTTGGATTATGGTCATAGCAACGCTCGTCTCTTTTGGAGGAATTCTCCTTGCCTATTTGATGTATAACAAGCGCTCTCTTTCTAGAGATTGGGCTGGGGGAGAAGGAACAATTCTATCTCATCTACTTATAAAAAAATATTATATAGATGAAATATATCATGTGACGGTGTTGCCGATTGTAAAAGGGATTGCTTATACACTTCACCTTTTTGAAGTATGTATTGTGGAGGGAATTGCAAAGCTCATCCAGAGCCTCGTTAAAGGGGGGAGTTACGGGGGATCAAAACTTCAAAACGGTAATGTACAAGTGTACGGAACGGTGACTGCTATTTCTTTGGCAGCATTGGTTGTCATTTTGTTATATACAGGGGGGGATTGGCAATGAGTGCTTTCTTATTATCTTTCTTCATTTTCTCCCCACTTCTTAGTATCTTCTTACTTCTATTTACACCAAAAACAAAGGTACGTGCGGTGCGCGGGATTGGCTTGTTTGGCACGATGCTTCCGCTTGGAACAGCGATTCTTTTAGCGTGCGCATATGCTTCTGGGAAGAATTTAGCCATTTTTTCAGAAAGGGTAAAATGGATTCAATTTGGCAACTTTCCTGAATTAGACAAAAGCTTATTTATCATTGACTATGAACTTGGAATGGATGGTTTTTCCCTAGTAATGATGATGTTAGCTTCACTTTTAGTCATGCTTGCGGCGCTGACGGCTTTTTCCATTCAGCATCAGGTGAAGGCTTTTTATATGCTGTTATTAATGCTTGAAATTGGAGTGCTTGGCGTTTTCGCGGCAGAAAACTTATTTTTATTCTTTATTTTCTTCGAGATTACATTACCGCCGATGTTTTTGCTAATTGGAAAATGGGGGAAGTTGTCGAGCGAACAGGCAGCGTATAGCTATTTAATATATAACGGAATTGGTTCAGCGATTTTACTTATTATTTTCTCCATTTTGTTTGCTAAAACGGGCACAACAAATTTTGAAGAGTTGAAGACGATTTTGGCAGGGACGGATTCATCATTTTTTAATGGGATGTCTCATTCGCTCCAGCTCAGCATATTTATCGCACTGATGCTTGCGTTTAGTATTAAGTTACCGTTGTTTCCGCTACATCGATGGATGGTGAATGTACATGTGGAAGCACATCCGGCAGTTGTGATGATACATGCGGGTGTGCTACTAAAAATTGGGGCGTACGGTATGATTCGTTTTGGAAAAGGACTATTCCCGGAGCAATTTCAAAGCTTTGCTACCATCTTGGCTATTTTAGGTGTAGTAAATTTTTTATACGGTGCTTTCCTTGCTTTCATTCAAACCGACTTCCGAAAGGTGCTGGCCTATTCTAGTATTTCGCATATGGGAATTGTGCTAATTGGACTTGCAGCACTGAATGCAGCAGGTGTACAAGGGGCGCTCTTTCAAGTCGTGTCGCACGGTTTAATTGCCGCGCTACTCTTTTTCCTACTTGGCGTAATTGAAGAACGATTTGGTACGTCGCACATTACGAAGCTTGGAGGCCTTGCAAAACAAGTTCCAATACTTAGTGCATGTTTATTGGCAGGAAGCATGGCTTCGCTTGGATTGCCGGGAATGTCTGGATTTGTAAGCGAATTTCTTGCTTTTCTCGGTCTATTCCAAGAGAAGCCAATTGTAGCCGCAGTTGGAGTGCTTGGCATTATATTAACAGCTGCATATGTTTTAAGAGCAACTTTACAAGTAACGTTTGGGAAGCGGGAATTAGAAGGAAAGCCAGATATGCGTGGTTGGGAGTACATTCCGGTTCTTTTGCTACTTGCATGTATCATAACAATCGGTGTGTTGCCGGATTTATTAGGAGAACCACTTCAAGATACACTAAAAACATTGGGGGTGAGATAGGATGGATATGGAGGTATTGTTTCGGTTACCGTGGCATCTTATGGTTCCGGAGTTTATTCTTCTTGGCGGAGCCATTCTTCTCTCGCTTCTTGATTTGTTTTTTAAGGTAAATCAAAAGTACGTATCATTTGGAGCCATTCTTACCGCGGGTTTCTCATTTTTTGCGCTCATTATGCTCTATGATGAACCAGCAGGAGCCATTTTGGACGGTTCCTTCGTATTAGATGGCTTTTCGAAAGGATTTAAAACATTACTCTTAGTGGGAGCGCTCCTCGTTTTATGTATCGCGATAAGCGACGATAAAAAAGAGCCGATTCCATATAAAGGAGAATATTACTACTTATTTCTCATGGCGATACTTGGTGCGATGTTTATGGCATCTAGCATCGATTTTATTACACTCTTTATCAGTTTAGAGCTGCTTTCTCTTTCATCGTATATTTTAGTAGGAATTCGAAAGAAAAGGCGTGCTTCAAATGAGGCTGCGATGAAATATGTGATTAATGGAGGAATTGCATCAGCTATTACGTTGTTTGGAATGAGTTATGTATATGGTATGACAGGATCAACAAATATAGTGGAAATGCAGCGTGTTCTTGCTGGAGGTGTGGCAGGTAGTATTCAACTCTTATTAGCACTTGCCTTCTTATTAATGTTCGTCGGATTATCATTTAAAATTGCAACGGCACCATTTCATATGTGGGCGCCGGATGTATACGAAGGGGCACCGACACCAGTAACAGCGTTTCTCGGAACAGTTTCTAAAATTGCTGGATTCATTATGATTGTACGGCTATTCTTGATGACATTTGCAAGCGTCACAATCCAAGGGAAGGAAGAAACACTGTTTCATTATATGAGTGTCTATATTGCTATTTTAGCAGGGGTTACGATGATTATTGGTAATGTGATTGCATTAAAGCAACATAATATAAAGAGATTATTTGCTTACTCCGGAATTGCTCATGCTGGTTATTTACTCGTTCCGCTAGCGGCGCTATCTCCTTTTACAATGGACAGTATGTGGTTTTATATGCTTGCCTATTTCTTGATGAATGCCGGAGCATTTGCGATTATTCACACATTAATTTTACAAAGTGAGAATGAAAATATAAACATTTTCTCTGGTTTATACAAACGTTCACCATTTCTAGCGATGATGATGACAATTTTCATTTTATCTTTAGCGGGTATTCCAGGAACAGCTGGTTTTATTGGGAAAGTAAATATTTTCTTAGGGGCATTTGTAATAGAGGCGCCTTATTACGTACTTGCATCTGTAATGATGGGAACAACGGTTATTTCCTATATATATTATTTCCGAATTTTACAGCAGATATTTTTTCGGAAAGGAAATGAAGGGGACAGAGTGCACATTCCGATAAGTGTAAAAGCTGTCGTTTGCTTCTGCGCATTCGCAACTGTCATGCTCGGAGTTTTACCAGCGATTGGCTACAATTTCTTTCATGACTATTTTCCGCTTATGAAGGATTTCTTCTTTACAGGGAACATGGTACAATAGTGAAATAAAAAAGTGTAGAGCGATTCCTCTACGCTTTTTATTTGCATGCAAACGCGCACGTAGAAACATGATTTCTCGTTTTTTGAAGGCTATGGCGCCTATATATACGAGAAAAAGTATAATGGCTTCTAGCGTTAGGAGTGCACTGCACATCTTAATCATGAAAGCCGGTCAAAAAGGGGTCGATTTTTTTGGCGCAACTTTTAGGGCAACAAGCACTGATTGCAATGGTGTCGCATTTATTGTTTATTACCATTACATGGTGGGCTTTGCAAGGAATTCATATCGAACGCCTAATGAAATCTGGAAAAGTACTGCAAATAAGAATCTTACTTATTCTTGTTACAATTGCAATTGGTACGTCTGTAAGTAACTTCTTTCTTGATTATTTAGGGTATTCGAAGAGTTTAACGTATTTGGTAAAGTAAGGGTATAGAACCTTCTATCTCCGTTAAGAATGGAGATAGGAGGGGATGAAACTTGAAGAGTTTAAAAACGATTCTTATCGTTGTCGGAATCATGGTTGTATTCTTAGTCGGATATAAAGGGGTTAAACCGATAAACGATGAAGAGAAAATGGAAAGTATGATCGCCGCTCTTGAAAAGAATGGAGCAAAAGTGGAGCGATGGTCATGGTTAGCGCGGGAGACGAAAACAATTTCTAACATACATACGTTTCAAAAATTGTTAAACGATGTAAAGGAAAAAGCAAATGTTCGGAAGTGGGAATTGGAACAATCTCACGATGGATATAAAGCAACGGCACATAAAAAATTTTCTTCTTATGAAGAACGAATAGTAGTCACTTGGAGTAAGAAAAATACTAAAGAAAACACTTTCATTATCTTTGAAGTAAGCGGGGAAAAATGGGATCCAAAAAACATTCGAAAAATGGATACAATTTTTAGTACAAAACCTATAATTTACACTTGTGTTAAGGGTGTACTGAATGATAAGATTGAAGGTGTTTTGCAAAATAAAACCAATCAGGTTTTGAAAGATCTTTCAGCAAGAGCGATCGAAAAAATAGAAGAAAGAGCATTTGTGTCAATCTCCGCATATAATAAAAAGTGGAATGACGCTCTTTCAACAAATAAAGAGAAAATAAATGTGCAAATAGCAATACGTTCTACAGACAACAAAGATACAATTGTGGTTGGCACACCGATCATAACTTCTGAGTATTGAATGAATAGATATTGAAAAAAGGACACGGAGGGGAATAAATTGGAAAAAATCATCGTCCGTGGCGGAAAGCGGTTGAACGGCACAGTGCGTGTTGAGGGCGCGAAAAATGCTGTATTACCTATAATCGCTGCAGCCCTATTAGCGAGTGATGGAAAGAATGTACTATCTGAAGTACCAGTATTGTCTGATGTATACACAATCAATGAGGTATTACGTCATTTAAATGCTGAAGTCGTATTTGAAAATAACCAAGTAACAATCGATGCTTCAAAAGAGTTAAAAATTGAAGCGCCGTTTGAATATGTACGTAAAATGCGTGCATCTGTCCAAGTAATGGGGCCATTATTAGCACGTAACGGTCGCGCTCGCATTGCTCTTCCTGGTGGATGTGCAATCGGTTCACGTCCAATTGACCAACATTTAAAAGGCTTCGAAGCAATGGGAGCAAAAGTAAAAGTTGGTAATGGATTCGTTGAGGCATACGTAGAGGGAGAACTAAAAGGTGCAAAAATTTACTTAGACTTCCCAAGCGTAGGTGCAACAGAAAATATTATGTCTGCTGCTGCATTAGCAAAAGGGACAACAATTATTGAAAACGCTGCGAAAGAACCGGAAATTGTCGACTTAGCGAACTTCTTAAATGCAATGGGTGCTAAAGTACGCGGAGCTGGAACGGGAACAATTCGCATTGAAGGCGTTGATAAATTATATGGTACGCACCACTCTATTATTCCTGACCGTATTGAAGCGGGAACATTTATGGTTGCAGCAGCAATTACAGGTGGTAACATCTTAATTGAAAATGCAGTACCAGAACATCTACGCTCTGTTACGGCGAAAATGGAAGAAATGGGTGTAAAAGTGATTGAGGAAAATGAAGGGTTACGTGTTATCGGTCCAGACAAATTAAAAGCCGTTGACATTAAAACAATGCCTCACCCAGGATTCCCAACAGATATGCAATCACAAATGATGGCATTATTATTACAAGCTGATGGAACAAGTATGATTACTGAGACGGTATTTGAGAACCGCTTCATGCATGTTGAGGAATTCCGTCGTATGAACGCGGATATTAAAATTGAAGGTCGCTCTGTTATTATGAACGGACCGAATAATTTACAAGGTGCAGAAGTAGCAGCAACTGACTTACGTGCAGCAGCTGCGTTAATTCTAGCTGGTTTAGTAGCAGAAGGTCACACTCGTGTAACCGAACTAAAGCATCTAGATCGTGGATATGTAAACTTCCATAAGAAACTAGCTGCATTAGGTGCAACGATTGAACGTATCAATGAACAAATGGAAGAAGTGAAAGAACAAGAAGTTTCTGATCTTCATGCATAATGATAATAGTCCCTATGTCTCATGACTGGGGGCTATTTTTTGTTCTATTACTGTTATAGTCAATTATCCCATGACTTATGCATGTCTTACTTAAAAAATTTAGAAAATTTAATAAGTAAAATAGAAAGTAAGACTTGTTCTAAAAATCTCCCATTCCCCATAGAAATAAAATGAATCTAATTTTATAGCGGGGGAAAAAGATGAAAATTTCAAAGCCACTTTTCATTACAATGGCGCTCTTAATAACGCTTGTTATTATTGTGCCAGCCATACTTGTCATTCCATACGCAAAAACGAAAGTAAGTCAGCCGTCTAAAAATCCTCCAGTCGTTCAAAATGTGCCAGCTCCTCAGAAGGTAAATACTGCTGTTCAAGTGTCAGTATATCGCGATGCCAAAAAAAGTGTCGAGCAGTTACCGCTAGAAGAATATGTTACGGGCGTTGTAGCATCTGAAATGAATGCAAGCTTCGAGTTAGAGGCATTAAAAGCACAGGCACTAGCAGCTAGAACATTTATCGTACAGCGTATGTTAAGCGGTGCGAAGAAACAGAATGCAGATGTAACAGACACGGTGAATGATCAAGTATACAAAAGTAAAGAAGAATTAAAGAAGATATGGGGTAAGGACTATGAGAAGAATTTGAAAAAGGTTGAAGAAGCTGTATCGAAAACGGCCGGACAAGTTTTAACGTATGAAGGTAGCCCGATTACAGCTTCTTTCTTTTCAACGAGTAATGGACGCACGGAAAATGCTGCAGATTATTGGGGAAATGATTACCCGTACTTAAAGAGTGTGGACAGTCCATGGGATCAAGCTTCGCCGAAATTTACGAGTGAACAAACATTTACTGTAGCTGACTTTCAAAAGCGACTTGGGGTAAAGATACTGGAAAACGGAAAAGTCGGTAATATTCAAGAGCGCACAGAAGGAAAACGTGTAAAAGGTGTCGAGTTTCAAGGGAAAGTATTAACAGGGAAAGAAGTGCGAACAAAGCTTGGCTTACGCTCCTCTGATTTTACATGGAAACAACAGGGGAATCATATTGTCGTTACAACGAAAGGATACGGACATGGTGTTGGCATGAGTCAATATGGTGCGAATGGAATGGCAAAAGAGGGAAAAGAGTATACAGAGATTGTTGCGCATTATTATAAAGGAATCGAAATTAAAACGTTAAATGACTATGAAGGCAAGTTAATGGCGAAAAATTAAGTGACAAGGGATTCATGATACGTAAGTGTTGCTCGTTTAACAATAGATCGATGATTTGAAACAAAAAGGAGTTCATCTACATGAGCTCCTTTTTGTAATGGGAAAATATCATAATTTTCCGTGTATTGTTTGATATAATAAGATAAAAAACTCATCTGGAGGAGAAAAGATGGCGTTACTCGAGCTAAAACAACTAGGGAAGACAAATCAGTTGCCGGTTATAGATATGAGCGTTGAAAAAGGACAATGCGTTGTACTGCAATGTAATAATCATACTGCTAAAGTATTGCACCGCATTATCATTGGGGAAGAAGATGCTTCTTCCGGAACGGTATTATTTGAAGAAGAGCCAATTCGCAAAAGTG
Organism: Bacillus cereus group sp. BfR-BA-01360; assembly: GCF_022663595.1. NCBI lineage: Bacteria > Bacillati > Bacillota > Bacilli > Caryophanales > Bacillaceae > Bacillus > Bacillus cereus group sp. BfR-BA-01360. The sequence goes on along the minus strand of NZ_JAKUFV010000005.1, from coordinate 84,027 downwards.
CATATTCCCGCATTGGATTTTGTTTTTTAAAAGATGAAGCATATAACCGTTTGAAAGTGAAAGAATATCTTTCCTTTTTGTCTGGATTGTATGACTCAAATATTGACATAGAAGAAATTGTAAAATGCGTTGGATTGCTCGATAAGTTGGATACAAAGATAGAGAAGCTATCATTTTCTGAAAAGCGTCGCCTTCATATTGGGAGAGTGATGGTTCATAATCCGGATTTAATTATTTTAGAAGAACCAGAGCAAAATGTAGATATTGAAAGTACAATTATCATTCGCAAGGCAATTATGAAGATGAAAGAGAACGGAAAAGCCATTTTTATTACATCGTCCTTTTTATCTGATGCACTCTCCTTAACGGAGGATGTATACATATTAAATCAAGAAGGTGTAAAAAAGATTGAATTTGAACAGGAAGAAGTAGAAGAGAAAGAGGAAGAAAAAGGGGTTCAAATGATTCCGCAAATGAAATTGGAAAGAATTCCGGCAAAAGTGAACGACAAAATTATTTTGTTGGATCCGATGGAGATTCATTTTATTGAAACGCAAAGTGGTACAACTCATATTCATGTTCATGAAGAAGATTTTATATGTACATTAACATTAAGTGAGTTAGAAAATAGATTAAAAGGATTCGGTTTCTTTCGATGTCACCGATCGTACCTTGTGAACTTACAACGTGTAAGAGAAGTCATCACTTGGACGCGAAATAGTTTCAGTTTAATTTTAGATGATGATCGCAAAAGTTCCATTCCGCTTTCAAAAGGAAGAATGGATGAATTGAAAGATGTCATTGGACTATAAATGATGCTCTAGTAGAGCCGAAATAGGATGCATTCACCGGTAAAAATACTCCTTTTACCGGTATTTTACTGCGTAAACCTTTTGTTTTTCATATGATTAGGTCAGAAGCAGCGAACCTAGCAAGCTGAGGTGGCAAACGAGCCTGCCGAAGCGAAATAATCTAGAAAAGAAAACGAAGGGGATGACGAAATGACATTGGCAATTGAAATGAAAGATGTAATGAAAACCTTTGATAAAAAAACAGCACTTCGAAATGTCAATATTGAGGTAAAACAAGGAGAAATTTTCGGTTTCCTTGGACCGAGTGGATCAGGGAAAACAACGACAGTGAAAATTTTAACCTCTCAGTTACTCCATAGTGTTGGAACAGTGAGAGTATTAGGGGCGGATATTACAGGGCCAAGCAGCATTGACTATAAGCGAATGGGTATTTTAACAGATAATAGCGGCCTATATGAAAGGCTTAGCATTTATGATAATTTATTATTATTTTGTGACTTATACGATTGTAAAAAGGAACGAATTGATGAAGTACTCACGCAAGTGAACTTAATAGAAGATAAAAAAACACAAGTGAAGAAGTTATCGAAAGGGATGAAGCAGCGTGTCACATTAGCGAGAGCCATTCTGCATAAACCAGATATTCTCTTCTTAGATGAACCAACATCAGCACTTGATCCCGCAAACGTCCAAAACATTCATCATATCTTAAAAGACTTAAATAAAGAGGGGACAACTATTTTCTTAACAACGCACAACATGGATGAAGCAGAAACGCTTTGTGACCGTATTGCCTTCTTATGCGGCGGGGAGATTGTAGCGCTTGATACGCCCGAAAATCTTCGCTTACAATATGCGAAAGACAAAATTGAAGTTGTATTAAAAGATAAGAAAAAAGAAACGGTACAAAAAGATGAAATAGGTGCAAAACGTATTTCGGAATGGATGAAAAATGGGGAACTACTATCGATTCATTCCTATGAACCAACTTTAGGAGAGATTTTTATTGAAGTAACTGGGAGGGATTTAGCATGACATTTTCAAGTAAACGATTTTCAGCTATTTTACGTAAAGAGATGCAGGATTTAAAGAATAATGCACAAATTTTACTGATGGCCTTTATGCCGCTAGGATTAGCGCTTTTCTATAAACAACTGGGGGGCGGAAAGGAATTTATGGGCGGAATTGTTGTTGTTATGGTTATGAGCATGGTTACAACAATTGCGCAAGCTACTTTAATTGCTGAAGAAAAAGAAAAACATACATTGCGCGTGCTCATGCTCTCGCCTGCATCTCCCCTTGAAATCATTGCTGGTAAATCATTACCTATCGTCATTTTTAGCATCTTGTTAAATATTATTAGCTTAGTATTATTAAATGCTTTGCAAGGCAGTATTTTCTTGCTGTTAATGATTTTTATAATCGGAACGTTATTATTTATGGTGTTTGGATTTCTCATTGGTTTACTATCGAAAAATTTAGTACAAGTGTCTGTAATAGCAACACCTATTTCGATGTTTTTGTTTGTGGCGCCGTTTTTAAATGAAATGATTAAGAACGAAATCTTAAAAAAGATAACAGCGTATTTACCGACGACGCATATTTTGGAAGCCATTGTAAGTGTAGTAGAGGGGAAAGGTTTCTCAGCCATTCAATTCAACGTATGCAATATTGCGATTTGGCTCATGATAACTGTCATCGCTGTTCTCGTTATTTATAAAAAGAAACAATTAGACTAAAAACTGAGCCAAACTGCTCAGTTTTTTCTTTTTTCATCATTTCCCCGGAAATTCCGCAAATACTATACATATTTTTACAGATTTTGTCGAAAAATAATTTGTTATAGGTTGTATAGGATGAAGGAATCTTGTTCAAAATGATTGCTGAGGTGATGATAGAATGCGAGGAAGGAATAGTAAAAAGTCGCGAAAAGTAGTTCATTTATTTCAAAAACGCTGGGTATTTCCGGCAATATACATTGCTTGTGCGGCAGTCATTTTGTCAGTTGCTCTATGGTTTCAGGCAGCAAATCCAAAGAAAGCGCCAAATCATGAGGGAGCAACGCCGTATAATCAAGCAGAAGATCCAGGAATTCCAGTAACGAAGTCTTCTGAAGTTGTGAAAATGCCAGCTGCAGCAAATGCAGAAGTAGTAGTACAGAAGAAGTTTTATGAGGATGGAGCATCGGAGAAAGAGCAAGAACAAGCACTAGTCTTTTATAACAACACATATTCTCCAAACAAAGGAATTGATATCGCTGCCAAGAATGGGAAAGAGTTCGATGTGACCGCAGCTTTAAGCGGCACAGTAACAAAAGCAGAAAAAGACTCATTACTTGGTTATGTTGTAACAGTGGATAATGGAAATGGTGTTACAACATATTATCAAAGCTTAGGTAGTGTAAAAGTAGAAAAAGGTGCAAAGGTTGCACAAGGTGAAGTATTAGGAAAATCCGGCCTAAGTGCGATGAATAAAGAAGCAGGTTCTCATGTTCACTTTGAAGTACGTAAAAATAGTGTGGCTGTTAACCCAGAGAGCTACTTAAATAAATCTGTAGCGGACATTAAAGTAGAAGCAGGCGAAACGAAAGCAACAAGCGGTGCTGTAAATAAAACTGAGGATAAACAGCAAAGCAAAGATAAGTCTACAAGTGGCACGTCTGAAGAAAAGGGTAAAACGGAAAATAAGTCCACAAATAGCCAGCCTGAAGAGAAAGGGCAAAAAGAGGATAAATCTACAAATAGCAATCTGGAAGACAAGCAGCAAAAAGAAGAAAAATCAACAAATGATTCTACACAATCATCTAGCAATTCTTCTACACAACAATAATACAATAAAAAATCAATCCGACTTTCGAGGATTGATTTTTTTATTTTTATATACAAGTAACCAATTGCAAGGAAAGAATGGCAAGAACAAGGAAAAATAACGGTATTCTCGAATATATATGTCTAAAAGGAGGGGATTACTCTGTCATTTGTATTTGTTCTGACAAGTGTCATGATTTTATTGTTCGTTTTATTTACTTTATATTATTACATTACTAGCAAGAAGGAAGTTCCCCACCATCAATTATTAGAAGAAGAATATGATCATGAAGAATGACGCTCTTTTTTTAGGAGTGTCATTTTTTTGACCGAGAAAATTGTCATTGTTAACGTATTTCTCACACAAATTTGTAATTTTTCTTCACTTAGTCCGCAAAAATAGCGAACATGTAGCATATATCAGTAAGGCGGGCAATACAATGATATAAACCAAAGCAAAGAGAGTGTTTGAGGTGAGAAATCGTGAGGCATTTCAGTATAAATCCTAGAATATTTAACGCTTACAAACAGCACTCGAATTTACTTCTTAGTCGTATGCAGCGAGTCTCATTTCACGCTTCTCACATCCAATTTAGGGAGGCGAGTGGTGTGCACGATTACATCAAAGAGAGAACTATCAAGATTGGTAAGTATATCGTGGAGACAAGAAAGACAGTGCGTGTAATCGCAAAGGAATTTGGGGTATCAAAAAGTACAGTCCATAAAGATTTAACAGAGCGTCTGCCAGAAATTAATCCAGAGCTTGCAAATGAAGTAAAGGAAATTCTTGATTATCATAAGTCAATTCGTCATTTGCGTGGAGGGGAAGCAACAAAACAGAAATATAGAAAAGAAGATACAGAAAGAACCGTGCAACAATAAAAGACTAGAAAGCAAACATTCCTTATGCATTTCTTCGTAATTTTAAGAAGAATTCTTTTTGCGAATATTACGTTTCTGTTAAATTTATGATAAAATCAGAAATTAGGTGTAAAAGAATTCGGGTGCAACCTGACTTTGAATATTGAGGAGGAAAACATAGGAATGTTTGCGAGAGATATCGGAATTGACCTAGGAACGGCTAACGTATTAATTCATGTAAAAGGTAAAGGTATTGTATTAAATGAACCATCAGTTGTGGCAATTGATCGTAATACTGGCAAAGTATTAGCGGTGGGTGAAGAAGCAAGAAGTATGGTAGGACGTACACCTGGTAATATTGTAGCGATTCGTCCGCTGAAAGATGGTGTAATTGCAGATTTTGACATTACAGAAGCAATGTTAAAACATTTTATTAACAAACTGGATGTAAAGAGCTTCTTTTCAAAACCTCGTATTTTAATTTGTTGTCCAACAAATATCACATCTGTAGAACAAAAAGCAATTCGTGAAGCTGCTGAACGTTCAGGTGGAAAAACAGTCTTTTTAGAAGAAGAACCAAAAGTAGCTGCTGTCGGTGCTGGTATGGAAATCTTCCAGCCAAGCGGAAACATGGTTGTTGATATTGGTGGAGGTACAACAGATATTGCCGTACTTTCAATGGGTGATATTGTTACCTCTTCCTCTATCAAAATGGCTGGTGACAAGTTTGATATGGAGATTCTAAACTATATTAAACGTAAGTATAAACTATTAATCGGGGAACGTACATCAGAAGATATTAAGATCAAAGTCGGTACAGTATTCCCTGGTGCACGTAGCGAAGAGCTTGAAATTCGTGGACGCGATATGGTAACAGGCTTACCACGTACAATTACAGTATGTTCAGAAGAAATTACAGAAGCATTAAAAGAAAACGCAGCAATCATTGTACAAGCAGCAAAAGGTGTATTAGAGCGTACTCCACCAGAATTATCTGCAGACATCATTGACCGCGGTGTAATCTTAACAGGTGGCGGAGCATTATTACACGGCATTGACATGCTTCTTGCTGAAGAATTAAAGGTGCCAGTATTAATCGCTGAAAACCCAATGCATTGCGTAGCTGTTGGTACAGGTATTATGCTAGAAAATATTGATAAATTGCCGAAGCGTGCGTTGAAATAAGCAGTGATATTTTTAAAATAAATTCATGAAAAAAGTGCAAAGAGAATATTCTCTTTGCACTTTTTTCATGAATAAAGAAATTAGGTTAGAAGATATCACAATAAAAAAGAAAGCAATTTCATAAATAAAAGTGCCAAGAATTGTTATAGGTTTGTCATGGTTTGTCAACATAAATTATGATATAATCACCTTTGTGAATTTCATGTGAACTTAATGTAAATTATTTCTAAATAATCTGATTTTTAAAAGGATGGAAGTAGCATTTTAGGGTAAGTGATGAATCCCTGTTTTAAGCTACTTTATTTAATTATAAATCTAAAAAACAATTTATTAGGGGAGCGCTTAAACTATGAAAAAAGTAATTACGTATGGAACATTTGATTTATTACATTGGGGACATATCAATTTATTGAAAAGAGCGAAAGACTTAGGAGATTACTTGATTGTTGCTGTTTCTTCAGATGAGTTTAATAAATTAAAGAACAAAAAATCTTATCATAGTTATGAAAATCGTAAAATGATTTTAGAAGCGGTACGGTATGTGGATGAAGTAATTCCTGAACATAATTGGGAACAAAAAGTGAGAGATGTACAAAAGTATGATATAGATGTTTTTGTGATGGGCGATGACTGGGAAGGTGAATTTGATTTTTTACAAGAATACTGTGAAGTTATATATTTACCACGTACAGCGGGTATTTCAACAACGAAAATTAAGCAAGAACTATTACTAGTTGCTAGATAAGAATAAATGATAAGAGAATTAGTTATAGAAATCTATCTAATGATATTTAGCATTTTGCATTGTATCATGAAGGTGTTTCCAATTAAAAAGAAAGTTACTTTTATTATGTCTTATGGAGAAAATTTATTTTTCATTTACGATGAAATACAAAAACGAGGTTTAGATTATGAGGTAATTTTTCTGTATAAATCTACATGTAAATATGAAATAGATAGTTATTCTAATGTGAAATCTTATAAATTTGAAACAAAAAATATATTCCATACCATAAAATCTGTTTATCATTTATCTACATCTAGATATGTTATTATCGATAATTATTTTGGGTCACTAGCCAAAGTTCGTTTTAAAAGAGGAGTACAATGTATTCAAATTTGGCATGCCGCAGGTGCCTTTAAAAAGTTTGGGTTATTAGCTCCTTCGTTTAAAAAAAGAAGTTTGCGAGCTCAAAATAGATTTATGAATGTTTATAAAAATTTCCACAAGATTGTTGTAGGATCTGAAGCGCTTGCTGATATCTACAAAGAAGCTTTTGCTTTATCTGATAATAATATATTAAAAACAGGTATCCCGAGAACAGATTTGTTTTTTGATAAGCAGAGACAACAAAATGTTAAAGATAATCTCCTTAGGATAAATCCAAATCTTAAAAATAAAAAGGTGATTTTATATGCACCAACTTTTAGGGATAAAGAATTAACAGATTTTAAATTGCATTTAGATATAGATGCTATATACGAGTCTCTAAAAGATGAGTATATTGTTTTAATCAAGCTACACCCTGCAGTAAGAAATGAATTGAAATACAAGAATAAGTATACTGATTTTTTATATGATTATTCTTTGTATCCAAATATTAATGATTTATTCTTAGTAACAGATATTTTAATAACAGATTATTCATCTGTGCCATTTGAATTTTGTCTTTTAGATAAACCAATTATATTTTTTCTATATGATTTGAAAAAGTATGCAAAAAGAAGAGGATTGGTTGGAGATTGTCCAAACAATGTTCCAGGTCCTATTGTGTACACTACGAGTGAATTAATTCAAGTCATTAAAGGGAATTCGTTTGATATAAAAACTTTAAGAGAGTTTAAATTAGAATGGAATGAGTACTCTTATGGAAGTTTAAGTGAAAATTTAGTGAATTATTTATTTAGTTGTGAAAAATAAGAGAAAAATTGCTATTTAAAATGGATGTATTACTTTACAATGTTTATTTAATTGTAGAAGTTAACGATATATTGAATATTTTTAGGGGGAGATAAGTCAATGGGCTTACCTAGATTAAGCATAGTAGTGCCTATTTATAATGTAGAGGGATATTTAGAAGAGTGTCTCGATTCATTACTAGATCAAGAATATAATAATTATGAAGTAATTATGGTTGATGATGGTTCGCAGGACAATAGCGCCGATATTATGTTTCAGTATGCTGAGAAGTATAAAAACTTTTATGCATATAAAAAGCCTAATGGCGGCTTAGGGCATGCACGAAACTTTGGTTATGAATTTATTACAGGAGATTATGTGACATTTGTTGATTCAGACGATATAATTCCTAGCGGTTCATATAAGATTATGATGAATACGATTTTACAAACCGATTCAGATTTCATTATAGGAAATGTTATGAGATTTAATTCTACTAAGGAATTTCCATCTGTATTGCATAAGAAAGTCTTCAGTGAAAACAAGTTAAAGACCCATATTACGAAGTCACCAGAATTACTTTACGACACAACTGCGTGGAATAAAATTTATAAAGTTAGTTTCTGGGAGGAGCATAAATTTCGATTTCCAGAGGGAATGCTATATGAGGATATACCGGTAACGATTCCAGCTCATTTTAAAGCAAAAAGTGTAGATGTGTTAACGAATATTGTATATAAGTGGAGAGCACGTGATGCGGGGGATCAATCTATTACGCAGCAAAGAACAGATATTAATAATTTAACGGATCGTTTGAAAGCTTTAAGTATGGTAGATCAACACTTTAGTGAAAGTGATATTGATGGGAAAGTCAAAGCAGAAAAAGATTTAAAAACCCTTAGTATTGACTTACTAGTATATCTTAATCAACTTGATCAAGCTGATGATGAATATATAAACACATATTTCAAAAGTGTATCAAAGTATTTGAAAAAAGTAGATTTATCTGTATTTAAAAAGTTAAAAGTTATTGATCGATTGAAGTATCAGTTAGTAAAAAACAACGAGAAACAGGAATTGTTAGAGTTGTTAGAGTTCCAAAAAACTGAGCTGAAGAATTCGAAGCCAATTAAAAAGGGTGGCGTTTATGTTGCTGATTATCCTTATATTGAAAAGCTACCAATGGAACTAAGGGTATTGGAAGAAGAATTTGAAGCAGTTAGAAGAGTGGAGAGTGTAAGTTGGAATGATGATTGCTTAACAATCAAAGGGTATGCTTACATTAAAAATTTAAATGCAAAAAGCAAATCGGATGTTAAAATTGATGTTTTCATAAGTGATGAGCAAGGATCGATTAGAATTCCAGTGGAAGATATAACAATTCAAAAAAGAACAGATATTACAGCTAAAAGAGGTATTGCAGTAAGTTCGAAGGTTCCTCTGAAAAAAACTTTTAACTATAACTGGTCTGGATTTGAAATGAAAATTAATTTTGCTGATATTTTAAAATCCTATGAGCTGACAAGTGAGAAATATTATATTTTTTATACTATTAAAAATGATGGAATTGAGAGAACGTTTAGATTAGGACAGCCAGCTGCAGGACTGAAAACTAAACCGAAGTATAGAATTATTGATACGAATATTATTTACCCAAAGTATAATGCTGCATGGGATATTCGCTTAGAAGTGAGTCGAACAAAATCAACAGTTACCAAAATATATAGAGATAAGAAATATTTAATAATCGAAGGGAATACTTCATTTCCGATTAAAGACTCACAACTACTATTAATTAATTATGATTTAAGAAAATCCATTATAAAACCATTACAAAAAACAGATAATATGAATGCGTTTAAGGTGCTTATAGAAGCATCAAAATTAAGTAAGGTGAAGGAACGTGGTAATTGGTTTGGACATATTGTTGTAAATGACAAAAAAAATGCTTTAACTCTTATGCCGCCCAAATTTAATGAAATCAGTAGTGTTGGTGCGAATGAATTAGAGTTTGATCATAGTCCAGCAGGAAACTTACTAGTTAGAGTGGACAAATTCTCTCCTAAAGTAGAGTCATTAAAGATTTTTAAGAATAGAGCGGAATTAAGTGTTAAGATTGCCAATAATTTTTACCTGGGCGTTGACAGAAAGAAAATTGAACAATGTTTAGTGATTGAAAAAATAAATGGACATGAAAAAGTAATTGTGAACATGAGCAATTTTGAAATTAATAAAGGACATACGCTTTTATATTTTGAATTTCCGTTGTATAAAGACAAAGTATCTATGTTTGAAGACGGGCGTTGGCAGTTAAAGTTAAGGACAATTGGGCAGAAGAATCTGGAAAATAAAATAGAGTTTAGAAAAGAAAACGTAGATAGTGTACGTACTATTTTCAAAGACTATAAATATGTGATTTATCGTTCAAAGAAGGAAAATCTGTTAAGATTGCGAGTAGAACCTGAATGGAAATGGATTGAAAGAGGTCCAAGAAGACAAGAAATCATTAGAAAAGTATTATATCCTTTAATGAGATTGTTACCTTTGAAAAAGAAAACAGTGGTCTTTGAATCTTATTGGGGGAAAAACTTTGAATGTAATCCAAGGGCGTTATATGAATATATTAATGAATATAAAAGGGAATATAAAACAGTTTGGTTTTTGAGAGATCATCATGTAGATATGCCCGGAAATGCAGAGACCGTTAGAATTAATTCACTTAAATATTATTATTATCTAGCGACAGCTAAATACTTTGTAAATAATGTTAATTTCCCAGATTTCTATGAAAAGCGTAAAAAGGTGATTGAAATTCAAACAATGCATGGAACACCACTTAAAACGCTAGGACTAGATGCTCCAGGAGAAGTTGTTGGAGAAAGGCAGAAGGAAAAATTCTTAAGAAGATGTTATAGATGGGATTATTTATCGGTTCCAAGTGATTATGTTTCTGAAATTGCTAAAAGTGCATATGATTTTAGCAAAGAGTTCTTAAAAGTTGGTTATCCAAGAAACGATAAATTGTTTAGAGACAACAATAAAGAGAGTGTTAATAAGATCAAGAAAAAAATGGGGCTGCCTTTAGATAAGAAGGTAATGGTTTATGTTCCAACATGGCGAACAAAAGGTAAATTTAAAATGCCTATTAATTTAGATAAGTTGCAACAACAGCTAGGTGATGAGTACATTTTTATTGTTAAACTACATCATTTCTCGAAAAAAGGATTTTCACTAAGTAATTATAAAGGTTTTGCTTATGACTATACTCATTATGATGATATTCGAGACATGTATTTAATTGCAGATATTTTGATAACTGACTATTCGTCAGTCATGTTTGACTATTCACTATTAAATAAACCGATGTTGTTTTATACGTATGATTATGACAACTATAAAAATAAACTACGAGGTATGTATGTTGACTTTAAAGAGGAGGCACCAGGTCCGCTTATTGAAGATACAGATACACTCGTGAATGAAATAAAAGATATTGCTACATTCCCTGAAAGGTATCGAGAAAGAATCATGCGTTTTAAAGAAAAATACAATCAATATGATGATGGAAAGGCATCTGAAAAAATTGTTAATAAATTGTTTTAAAGAAACATCCTGATGCAAGGCTTGAGCTATATGGAAAGGGCCCATTTGAAAACGAATTAAACCAGTTAATTCGTGGATTTAAGATAGAGAAAAATATTAAATTAAAAGGGTATACCACTAATTTAAAGGAGATTTATGGTCAATCTTTATATACAGTTTTAACTTCGAGATATGAGGGATTTGGCCTTGTGATGTTAGAGTCTATGTACCAATCAACTCCTGTTATTAGTTATGATGTTCTATTTGGACCTAAGGATATTATTGATAATGGAGAAGACGGAATTTTAGTGGAGAATAAAAATATTGGGGAGTTATCTAATAAGATGACATACTTGTTAGATAATCCTGAACGAGCTATCGAAATGGGTAAAAAAGCTCATGAGAAAGTGCTAAATAACTTTTCTTTAGAAAACTATGTTCAAAAGTGGAGATCTTTATTTCATGAAATAGAAAGTAGAGCTAATTAAAATTTAATTTTTTTGATTTCAGTTTTATAGTATAGCTCATATATTCATGATATTTTAAGTGGAAAATTCAAAAAGCTAAGTGATATTAATATAATTCACTTAGCTTTTTATGTAAATAGTATTGTTGAGCTGATAAGGAGGATTGTTTGGAAAAAAGTTTCAGTAATTAGCGAGTAGGAAATGTACTTAGTAAGAGATATAATTTAGAAGAAGTACTAGATATAGAAATGATAGCAGAAGCTGAAGCAACATATTATTTAGCTAAAGAATTAAAGCATTGAAATACCGGTTACTAATGCGATGTATATATTATTCAATGAAAAGAGTGCAAAAGAAGAAGTAGATATATTAATGGGCAAAATGGAGAAGGGTAAAGCTTCGCATTAATGTATGTGAGCATAAAGTGATTGAATTAGAAGGTGTATAATAATATGAGCTTTGTAAAAAGAATAAAAAATCATTATATTGTAAAAAAAATATGTAAGGTAATATTTATTTTTTGTAGTTGTTTGCCTCCGAAAAAAAAATTGATTTTGTTTGAAAGTTATGCAGGGAAACAATATAGTTGTAATCCACGTGCGATTTATGAATATATAGTACGTAATAATATGGATTTTCAAATAGTTTGGAGTGTAAATAAAAATCATACGAAACAGTTTGACAAAGAAAATATCTCATATGTAAAACGATTTTCAATTCGTTGGTTTATTTTATTAGCTCGTGCACGGTACTGGGTAGTAAATAGCCGGATGCCCCTATGGTTACCTAAACCGAAACATACTATTTATGTACAAACTTGGCACGGAACTCCACTAAAAAAATTAGCAGGGGATATGAAAGAAGTGCATATGCCAGGGACTACAACAGAGAAATATAAACATAACTTTCATCGAGAAGCACAAAACTGGGATTATTTACTTTCTCCTAATGAATATTCAACGGAGATATTTAAGAGAGCTTTTCAATTTAAAAAGAATATTGTTGAGATAGGGTATCCTCGTAACGATTTTCTATATATAAATAATAATTCTAGAGCAATTAATACATTAAAGAAAAAGAATGGATTACCTGTAGATAAAAAGATTATTTTATATGCACCAACATGGAGAGATGATCAATTCTATAGTAAAGGGCGGTACAAACTAGATTTACAACTAGATTTAAGTCTCTTACAAAAAAGATTAGGCTCTGATTACATTGTTTTATTACGTATGCATTATTTAGTGGCAGAACAATTTAATTTGGAACCATATAAAGGATTTGTGTATGATTTCTCAAAACATGTAGATATAAACGAATTGTATGTATTATCCGACTTGTTAATTACAGATTACTCTTCAGTCTTTTTTGATTATGCAAATTTGAAACGCCCCATCATTTTTTACACATATGATATTGATTCTTATCGAGATAAGTTAAGGGGATTTTATTTTGATTTAGAGACAGAAGTTCCTGGTCCAGTTGTATTAAATACAGAAGAAGTGATAGAAGAAATCTTGAGGTTTGAAAAAAATGGACTAGATGAATTTGCAGCTAAATACGATAACTTCTACAACAAATATTGTTATTTAGAAGATGGTTTTGCTTCTAAGCGAGTAGTAGAGAGAATATTCTTCAGAGAGGCATAATAAAAAGATGAATTCAATGATTTTAGTGTTAAAAGAGCAGATAAATAGTCTTTATTTAATTAAACGTTTATCTATTTATCAAGTGAAAAGTACAAATAATAGCAATCATTTAGGGCTTGTTTGGGAAGTATTGAATCCTTTAATTCAAATGAGTATTTATTGGTTTGTATTTGGGATTGGAATAAGAGGAGGAAAAGGCGTAGATGGAGCACCATTTGTATACTGGCTTATGTCTGGGTTAGCAGTTTGGTTTTTTATTAGTCCGTCTATTCTACAAGCTTCTAAGTCCATTTATACTAGGTTAAATATGATTTCAAAGATGAATTTTCCAATGAGTGTGATTCCGAGTTATGTAATTATATCAAACTTTTATCAACACTTAATATTAGTTGGTATTGTAACGATTATTTTTCTTACAACAGGTCAAGGAATCGTGATTCACTATATCCAACTTTTATATTATATGTTTGCAACACTTATGTTTATATTTGCATTCTCTTTAATAACTTCTACATTAGCTACAATTGTGCGCGATGTTCAAATGGTTGTTCAATCTTTAATGCGCATGTTACTGTATCTAACACCTATTTTATGGACACCAGATAAGTTACCAACTATTCTACAAAAGATTATGCAATTAAATCCATTGTGTTATATCATTGAAGGTTATCGAGATTCATTTTTAGGTACAGGATGGATTTATGAAGATATTCAATATGCGCTTTATTTTTGGATCATTGTCTTTTTAATGTTATTGATTGGTGCAACGCTACATGTGAAATTTAGAAAACACTTTGTAGACTATCTATAATGAGGATTGTAAAGATGAATAATTCAGTGAAGTTTCATAATGTAACAAAAAAATATAAAATGCACAGCAAAAACTCTGATAAGTTAAAGGATATTATATATCCTAAAGGATATGGAGAAGATTTTTATGCATTGCGAAACTTAAATTTTGAGGCTAAAAAAGGTGATGTTATTGGTATTATTGGGATCAATGGCTCTGGGAAATCAACAATTTCTAATTTGCTTGCTGGTATTACTCCCCCTACATCTGGAAGAATTGATGTTAAAGGGAAAGTAGCACTGATTGCAATTGCAGCTGGACTTAACAATCAATTGTCGGGTAGAGAAAATATTGAGCTTAAATGTTTAATGCTCGGGTTAAGCAAAAAACAAATTGAAGAATTAACACCTCAAATTATCGAGTTTGCTGATATTGGTAAGTTTATTGATATGCCAGTTAAAAAGTATTCTAGTGGAATGAAGTCACGATTAGGTTTCGCCATTTCCGTTAGTATTAATCCTGATATACTTGTGATTGATGAGGCTTTATCAGTGGGAGACCAGACATTCGCAGATAAATGTTTAAAGCGTATGAATGAGTTTAAAGAACAAGGGAAAACAATATTTTTTGTTAGTCATTCTTTAGGGCAAGTAAAGAAATTTTGTACAAAGGCCTTATGGCTCGAATATGGTGAAATTAGAGATTACGGGCCTATTTATGAAGTTATGCCGAAATATGAGAGCTTTTTAAAGAAATATAAAGAAATGAGTAAAGAAGAACAACGAAAATTTAAAAAAGAGGCAATGGACAAGCAAGCTGGAAAAGGGCTAACAAAAATCCATGGTGCTTTAGATGAAGCAAGAAAAGAAGATGAAAAGTATATATCTATATTGAAAAGAAAAAAAACACCTCGAAAAAAAGACAAAAGAAAGTATAAGTATGGAAAAAGCCTTATTATTATATTGCTTACTGTGTTAGGTGGAATGACATTTTGGCAAAAAGATAATATATTGCATTACTTACAGGCAAAAGAGAAAACAGAAACCCATACTAATAAAGAGAAAACTGTTAAAAAAGAAGTAAATCCAATTGCTACTTTAGATGTTCGATATGTCAGTTCTGCCAAAGCTCGTGTAAGAAGTATGCCAAACTTAGAGGGAAAAGTAGTTGCTACGATAGTGTTTGGTACACAGTTTCTAGTACAAGATAAAAAAATAGATCAGGAATCTGGAGTCAATTGGCTAAAAATTGTTTTTGATAATGGCGAGGAAGGATGGATTAGTGAGGCTATAGTTGCTTCGATTCCATTTGAGAATGCTTTGCCATATGACGAGACTGTTAATAAGCTAAAGAAATTAGATGGATTACCTCAAGGCTTTGAGAGATTCATTGCTTTTTTAGGGAAGAATAGAGAAAATGTAACGAGTATAATAGGAGTTCCACAAGAACAGCAAAAATTATTAAATGGAATATTAACGCAGCATAAAGATATTGACGTTTTATATAATAATCAATCAATAGCGAAGGAAATAAATATTAAACATGTCAGTATACCAAAGTCTAAATTGATAGAACAATTGGGTGAGGGACAATTAAAATCTGAAGATAATTCATTATACATTTATCGTTCCAATAAATTTGATTTTAAATTTTCTATTAATGGTTTGATGGTAAATCAAATTTCTATTGTAGATGTTTCAAAGTAAGATAAGAGGTATACTTGTGCAATTATAACAAGATATTATGTAGTATTGAAGCTATATTTAGGAGGAATTGTGTTGAAGAAAGTAAAAAAAGCTATTATTCCAGCGGCAGGTCTAGGAACACGTTTTTTACCTGTAACAAAAGCAATGCCAAAGGAAATGTTACCAATTGTTGATAAACCAACAATTCAATATATCGTCGAAGAAGCGATTGAATCTGGAATTGAAGATATTATTATTGTAACGGGAAAAGGTAAGCGGGCAATTGAAGATCACTTTGATCATTCCGTTGAACTGGAGCAAAATTTATTAGAAAAAGGAAAGTACGAAATCCTTGAAAAGGTACAAGAGTCTTCCAGGATTAATATTCACTATATAAGACAAAAAGAACCAAAAGGCCTTGGACATGCTGTTTGGTGTGCGCGTAAATTCATTGGTAATGAACCATTTGCAGTATTGCTTGGTGATGATATTGTCCAAGCAGAGACTCCTTGCTTACGTCAACTAATGAATCAATACGAAACAACAAAATCGTCTGTTATTGGGGTTCAAACAGTGTTAGAAAACGAAACGCATCGTTATGGGATTATCGATCCAATAGAACAAAGTGGTCGTCGTTATCAAGTGCGTCAATTTGTCGAAAAGCCAGCACAAGGAACAGCGCCATCAAACTTAGCAATTATGGGTCGTTATGTTTTAACACCAGAAATTTTTGCCTTCTTAGAAGATCAGCAGACAGGTGCTGGTGGTGAAATTCAATTAACCGATGCAATTCAACGTCTAAATGAAATTCAACGTGTATTTGCATATGACTTTGAAGGAAAACGCTATGATGTTGGAGAAAAATTTGGATTTATTCAAACGACTATTGAGATGGCATTACAACATGATGAATTAAAGAGTGAGTTATTGGACTACATGAAACAATTATTAGAAAGGGAAGTAGTTCTTAATTAGCTATAATAAAACCCATTTTTTGATAGGTGAAAAATGGGTTTTATTATAATTTATTTAGCTAATCAATATTCAGGGAATAGATAAATTTGTGGTTTCTGAGAAAATTAAAGTGAATTTACTATAAAAAGTTAACCTATTATTAAAATATAACATTTAAGAAAACATAAGGAAAATAAAGAAATACATACTAAAAACAAGAAATTAATAGAAAAATGGATGTAAATTAGATTTTTCTTTCTTATTTTTGTCATATATAATGAGTTGTGAATACGACACTTAAGGCAACAAATGTTTTGGTACATATATTGCCTTTCCCTAACTTGGGCACACACTTCTTTCTACCTCCGTGTCAGCTGTAATTATTTTTATTATACGAAGCTTGTTATTGAGAAAAGAGTGTGTGCATTTTTTTATGAAATAAATAGCGTTTCTTTTTTATAATGACAAACCACTGGCAAAATGGGATAATAATATATATCCTAGTGGTAAGACCAATATGGAAGAAGGAGCGATATTTTCATGTTAAACATAGAACAAATTAAAGAAATCATTCCGCATCGTTACCCATTCTTGCTAGTTGATAAAGTATTAGAAGTAGAAGAGGGAAAGCGCGCAGTTGGAATTAAAAATGTATCTGCAAACGAAGAATTTTTTAATGGGCATTTTCCTGACTATGCAGTCATGCCGGGGGTATTAATTGTGGAAGCATTGGCTCAAGTCGGAGCAATTGCGATATTAAAGAAAGAAGAAAATCGTGGACGTCTTGCCTTCTTTGGAGGAATTGATCATTGCCGTTTTAAAAAGCAAGTACGCCCAGGAGATCAACTTCGATTAGAAGTAGAAATGACACGCGTACGCGGTCCAATTGGAAAAGGAAAAGCTGTTGCGACAGTAGATGGTGAAATTGCCTGTGAAGCAGAAATTACATTTGCTCTTGGAGAAAAGAAGGAATAAGGGATAATAATAAATTTAAATAGACGAATAACGAAAAATGTTATTCGTCTATTGTTTTAGATGGACATATTGGTGTAGTATTTGTGGTTGGAGAGGAATATCTTGAGGGTAAATGCTAAAAAGGGAAATATATCGTATAATTAGGTATGGTCTTAAATTTGGGAACTGAATCTTTATAATTAGGGAGTTATTGTTGGTTAAAGAAAGAAAGGTGAAAGAATGAAAAAGAAGATTTTATTATGGATATTAGGAGTTATAGGAATCATGATTATAGGTGGAGGAATTTACGCCTACAACATTTATTCCTCCGTTTCAAAAACATTAGATGAAGTTCATAAACCTTTAAAACGTGATGAAAATAATAAGCAGGAAGAAAAAATTAGTAAGTCTAAGCCTGTTTCAATTTTATTACTAGGAGCAGATGAACGTGGAGCTGATAAAGGACGTTCAGACTCTCTTATGGTTATTACGCTCAATCCACAAACGAACTCTATGAAAACATTAAGTATTCCTCGTGATACGTACACAGAGATTGTGGGAAAAGGAAAGAAAGATAAGATTAACCATGCCTATGCATTCGGTGGAGTAGACATGTCTGTTGCGACAGTAGAGAATTTCTTAAATATTCCTATTAACTACTATATAGAAGTGAACATGGAAGGATTTAAGGATATTGTTGATGCGGTTGATGGAGTAGATGTAAATAATGATTTAGAATTTACACAGGACAAGCATCATTTTGCGAAAGGAAATATCCACCTAACAGGTGATGAGGCTTTAGCATATACTCGTATGCGTAAGGCAGATCCACGTGGAGACTTTGGACGTCAAATGCGTCAGCGTCAAGTGATGCAAGCTGTTATTAAAAAAGGAGCAAGCTTCTCTTCACTTACAAACTACGGTGATGTATTAAATGCAATTCAAAAGAACGTGAAGACGAATTTAACACAGGATCAAATGTTTGAGATGCAGAAAAACTATAAAGATTGTTTAAAAAATAGTGAGGAAATTCAAATCCCAGGAGATGGTCATAAAGCAGCTGACGGCATTTGGTACTATTATGTTACAGATCACGCAAAACAAGAGTTAACAAATAAATTAAAAGCGCATCTTGAATTAACACAATGATGTATAAACTCAACTCCTAATAAAAGGAGTTGGGTTCATTTTTATATAGTTTTGTATCAAAATTATATAATATAGGATTGGTAGATAAATGGATAGGATTTAAATAAAAAGGTAGGAGAAGATGCATATGAATTCAATCTTAATCTGTGGTGGAGCGGGTTATATCGGTTCTCACGCTGTAAAGAAATTAATAGATGAAGGTTTATCTGTAGTTGTTGTGGATAACTTGCAAACAGGGCATGAAGATGCGATTACAGATGGTGCAAAATTTTATAAGGGAGATCTTCGTGATAAAGAATTTTTAAGAAATGTTTTTCAAAAGGAAACCATTGAGGCGGTTATGCATTTTGCAGCGGATTCTCTTGTTGGAGTTAGTATGGAGAAGCCACTTCAGTACTATAATAATAATGTGTATGGCGCACTTTGCTTACTTGAAGTAATGGATGAGTTTGGCGTAGATAAGTTTATTTTCTCGTCTACCGCAGCAACTTATGGCGAGGTAGATGTGAAGCTTATTACAGAGGAAACCCCGACAAATCCAACAAATACGTATGGTGAAACAAAGTTAGCAATTGAAAAGATGCTTCATTGGTATAGCCAAGCTTCTAACTTAAAGTATAAGATTTTCAGATATTTTAATGTAGCTGGGGCAACATCAAGCGGTATCATTGGTGAGGATCATCGTCCAGAAACGCATCTCATTCCGCTTGTACTGCAAGTTGCTTTAGGTCAACGTGAAAAGATTATGATGTTTGGTGATGATTATAATACGCCAGATGGTACTTGTATCCGTGACTATATTCATGTCGATGATTTAGTGGTAGCTCATTATCTTGGATTGAAAGACTTGCAAAATGGTGGAGAAAGTGATTTTTATAACTTAGGGAATGGTAATGGCTTTAGTGTAAAAGAAATCGTGGAAGCAGTTCGTGAAGTTACAAATCATGAAATTCCAGCAGAAGTAGCGCCAAGAAGAGCAGGAGATCCAGCTCGTTTAGTTGCTTCTTCTCAAAAAGCGAAAGAAAAATTAGGTTGGAATCCGCAGTATGTAGACGTGAAAACGATTATTGAACATGCGTGGAATTGGCATCAAAGTAAGCCACATGGATATGAAAAGTAAATTGATTCCGTATATAAAAATTTTTAGTTTAAATAATAAATAGTAATGATAAAAAAGAGGCGATCATCGACAAAATATGTTCGATGATCGCCTCTCTTTTTTTGTACGATATTTGCTATACTAAAATATGCGATGAAAGGAGGAGACAGATGAAAATTCTCGTGGTGGATGATGAATCGAGCATTCGGAATTTGATTCGGATGCAGCTGGAGATCGAAGGATATGAGGTACTGACGGCAGCTAGTGGGAAAGAGGCGCTAGAGAGATGGGAAGATGGGCCGGATGTGCTCATTTTAGATGTGATGCTTCCGGATATAGATGGATATGAGTTGCTTCGTTTGTTTCGGGAGAGGGATCGCGATATTCCGGTGCTGATGCTGACAGCGAAGAGTCAGATGAATGATAAGTTGCTTGGGCTTCAGCTTGGTGCAGATGATTATGTGACGAAGCCATTTAATTATGCCGAGCTGATTCTTCGAGTGAAGAATATGGCGCGGCGCGTGACGAAGAGGGAAGTGCCTCAGAATCATGAGGTGATTCGTGCTGGCGAGATTGTCGTTTGTCCAAAGGAACGGAAGGTGCATGTGAATGGAGAGGAAGTGCAGCTGACGTACCGGGAGTTTAATTTATGTAAGCTGTTTGTTTCGAATCCGCAGCGCGTATTTATGAGAGAAGAATTGCTTGAGAAGGTGTGGGGCTTTGAGTATATCGGGAATACAAGAGCGGTGGATATTATGGTGCAGCGCCTTAGAAAGAAACTTAAGGCAAGTGGTGAGCATATTAAGACAATTTACGGTGTTGGATATAAGCTGGATTGTTAGGTGATGAGATGTCGTTAAAACGAAATATGGTGTTTGGCATTGTCGGATTGTTGATTCCGATTCTTTGTCTTTTATATACAGTGATTTATATTGCGCTTGAGAAGAATATGTATCGTAATGCAGCGGCTTCCTTAGAGAAGCTAAGTGTAGAAGCGCAAATGTATACGATGAATTATATAGAGAAGGAAGCAGAAGTAGAGAAAATCGGACAAAGTTCTCTTCTAGTGGCATCTTATTTAGCAAAACGCATGGATGTCCGCGTGCAGATGATTGGGAGAAATGGAGACGTTGTGGCAGATACGGAGAAAGGGGCATTGCTTCATAAGAACGTCGATATTGAGAAGTCATTACAAGGAAAGAAAGCGTATGTGTTTGAAGATAATGAACCAGCGCCGCTCCTTTTATTTTCAAGTCCGGTTTATTATGGAAACGATGTCATTGGCTCCATTCGCTTTATTAGTGAGCTAAAGGATGAGAAGGAGATTTTAACAAATGTGAGCTGGACGTTTCTTATGACATCGCTTTGTTTAGTTGCAGGAGGAATTTTCTTTGCGATTCGATTAGCAAATTCACTTCATAAGCCAATTGATCAGTTACGGCAAATGGCGCAGCGGCTCGCAAATGGCGATTATCAAAGTAAGATTGAGCTGAATGAATATGTAGAAATTGCGCAGCTTTCTGCGTCCTTTAATGCGATGGCGGATGGGATTGAACTTCATATATCGCAGCTGAAGGAAGAGAAGGAAAAGCAAAAGGATTTCTTAGACCGAATTACACATGAGTTAAAAACACCCCTTACAGCGATTATTGGGTATGTCGATTTAATTCCAAAGTTAAAATCAAGGGAAGATATAAAGGAGAGTCTCCGTTATGTTTCGGTGGAAAGTCATCGATTATTATCGCTTGTGGAGGAACTCTTGCAATCATCAAAATACGGAACGAGTACGTTTGAAGTGTCGCCAACGATTGTGAATATAAAGGAGTTAGCAGACGAAGCCATTTCCATTGTTACTCCGCGCCTGCAGCAATTTGAAATTGAGGTAATTCATGAATTACCGGAAATATATGTTGTGGCGGATTTTGATAAGACAAAGCAGATTTTCTTAAATGTGCTTGATAATGCGATTAAGTATAGTGATGCTTCAAAGATAAGTTTGAGTGTTACGATGAATGAACGGGAAGCAAAAGTAAGGATGTATGATGACGGAATTGGCATGGATGAAGAAGTGCTAGCTGAATGGAATCGCTCTTCAAAAGGGACAAAGCTTACTTCTAGTTATGGAAATGGCTATGGCTTATCCATTTGCCAGGAGATTATGAATAAGCAAGGCGGAAGCATGCAGATTGAAAGCAGCGCGGAAGTGGGAACGATTGTGACGCTGACATTTTTATTGCCAAGGCATATGGAAGATATAAAAAACTTGAAAGCGGTTGAATGATACATTTATGAAACAATTATGCGGTATTTTCGAAACAACGTTTTTTTATCTTGGAGGTAGGCAGAAATGAAAAGGCTATCATTTCAAATTCTTTTCTTTGTCTTTTGTATCATTGCTTCTTTCATATTGTTTTATATGTTAGAGGAGCAGTTATATAACCGCATTACAATTGTGGATGATAAAGAAGCCGTTTTAGAAAAATCGAATGAATCTCTTCCGACTGAAGTAAGAGTAAAGCATGAGAAGTGGGGAGAAGTCGTTGTAACGGATGAAGTTCGTCTACATGCGATCGTTTCGTTCTTTGATCGAATGAAAGTAGAGCAAACAGAAGCGAAGGTCCAGGAACAAGTATTTACTGGAGAAGTAACATACTTGAATGGACATAAGCGTACTTTTGCAGTAGGTGACTTGTTCCAGTACGGGGCAGAGGTATACGGCAAGAAGGGCATGAATACGATGGTTTCTGCGTTTCAAACGTATTTACTAAGCCTCTATTATACGCCGGAGTTGATTTACAAATTCTTTGCCTCGGCGCAGGAAGTTGTGATAAAGCAAGGCGGAAGGGTACGTACGGTGGATCTTACGCCAATTTTAGATTCGATTCGGCAAGCAAAACAAATAACAGATTATGGAGAAATTCAGAAGCTATTGCAATCACAGAATGAACCGATTGCTTATGTGACTGCTTATCACAGAGGAAAGCACGTTGCGAATCATCGTGAGGATATATTGACAATCTCTGTCTACCCTTCGTACTTCGTTGTGCAGTATCTTGGTGATAATAATGGGAATGTCATGTATATGAAAGGCTCCCTAGCTGATTTGCTTGTAAAGGAGAATGTTTCATGAGAAAGATAGCCTTTTTTCTTTTTTTGCTTGTAATGGGAGGAGCGATGTCTAGTTGCTCTCGAGATACAACCTCTATTCAATATCATAAAAATGGTCTTCCAAATTTAAAGGATCGTCATCTTGTTGCGTATGTAGCGGCTCGTGAAGAAGTAGGTGAAGCGCTTCTATCATCATTTTGTAAGCCGCGCGGGTGTACGTATGAGTTTATTCGCCTTTCGACAGAAGAAATATTACGAAGAGTAGAAGAGGAATCGAAAAGTCCGAAGGCGGATATTATTATTGGTGGTACATTAGATGCGCATCAAACGATGAAGCGAAAAAAGCTATCCATTCCGGTTACAAGTCAGCATGCCAGTCGTCTTTCTACAGCTGTTAAAGATAAAGATGACTTTTGGTATGGCTATGAAGTAGAACAACTTGCGATTATGGTGAATAAGGAGCGGTGGAATGAAGAAATTGCGCCGCTAGGACTTTCTTATCCGAAGGAGTGGAAAGACTTATTACACCCTGCATATGCCGAGAAAGTGGTCATGCCGAATCCCAATATTTCAGGAACTGCCTACACGTTGTTCCAATCATTTATTGATACATTTGGTGAAGAAGAAGCAAAAGGGTATGTGAAAAGTCTTGCCCATCAAGTTGCGAAAGTGACAATTAATGGATATATGCCGGCTGAGTATGTAGCAAGTGGGGAATATTTGATCGGAATTAACTTTATAGGAGATCAGCGAATGCTTCAAAAACAGGGCTTTCCGATTGTAAGTCAAGTGCCGGGGCAGACAGGGTTATCTGTGAACGCCATTTCGAAACTAAGAGATGCACCAGGTGGTATTCTAGCGGATTTATTTATTGATTATTGCTTATCGGAAGAAGCGGGGCATATTTTAGAGAAAGTTTCGTTTGGCGTGCCGACTATGCTTGCGAAGAATCAGAAAGAAATAGAAGGTCAGCCTGTGAGAAGAACAAATAAAGATATATCAAATAGTGGGCTTATCGAGATTTGGAATAGACAGCGTCTCTCTCAAAAGTAGATAAAGGAGAAGAGATGGTATGTTTAAATGGTTAAAACCAGCACCAGCGATAGAACGATTACCAACGGATATGATTGATAAAGTATACAGACTGTTACGCATCCGCGTGTTAATTGGGATTTCAGTTGGATATGCAGCGTATTATTTAGTTCGTAGTAACTTTACGTTATCAAGTACGTATTTAATGAAGGAATACGGTTTTAGTACAACGCAAATTGGTTTATTAGGTTCCGTTGTTGCGATTGTATATGGACTAAGTAAGTTCTTTATGGGGAATTTATCAGATAAAGCGTATGCTCAGCGTTTTATTGCGGTTGGTTTATTCTTATCAGCAATTATAAATATTTGTTTTGGGTTTGCATCTTCATTTGGAATGATTTTAACATTATTAGTTTTCAATAATATTTTCCAAGGGATGGGGGCACCGCCTTGTAGTACCGTAATGACAAAGTGGTTCTCAAAGAAAGAGCGTGGTACCAAAACAGGGCTTTGGAATATTTCACATAACGTCGGCGGCATGCTTGTACCACCACTTGTTGGTATCGGTGTAGGGATTTTCGGTGAAAGTCATTGGCAAGCCGGTGTGTTTATTTTCCCGGCGATAATTGCAATGGTAATTTCAGTTCTTATGTGGATCAATGCAAAGGATACACCAGAATCTGCTGGTCTTCCGCCAATTGATGAATATCGTAATGACTATGAAAATCTTGAAAAAGCAGACAATGCAAACAAAATGTCACCAAAAGACATTTTAATGAAATATGTTGTGAAAAATAAATTTGTTTGGTACTTATGTATTGCGAATGCATTCGTATACTTAATTCGCTTTGGTGTTATTAACTGGGTACCAATTTACTTAACGACTGTAAAAGGATTTACGCAAGCGCAGTCCCATGCAGCGTATTCTATTTTTGAAGGAATGGCAATTCCAAGTTCCTTACTAGTTGGTCTTTTAAGTGATAAATTATTTAAAGGAAAACGTATGCCGCTATGCGTAATTAGTATGGCTGGTGTTGTTGTTGGAACGATTGTATATTGGCAGGCAACTAGCATACTGGTTGTAAGTATTGCTGTTTCTGTTATCGGTTGCTTAATTTACGTTCCTCAGTTCTTAATTGGTTTAAGTGCAATGGAATTAGTACCGAAATTTGCAGTAGGTACAACAGTTGGTATGTGCGGTCTATTTGCTTATGTAGGAGGAAGCTTAACAGCGAACTTAATCATCGGATTCATGGTTGATCACTCTGGCTGGGATGGTTGCTTTATCTTACTACTTGCAGGTGGTATTCTATCAACATTATTCCTATTAATTGTACAACTTGGACACGAAAGAAAAAGTCCAGCGAACAAAACAGCATAATGATGTATAGAAAAGAGCAATCCAAAAAGAAATGTTTTTGGATTGCTCTTTTTATAATGGTTGAAGATTTATATGAGAAAATACAACTTTTCCTGTACTTTACTATTCATGAATGTTCAATTTATCTTTCGTTCTTTGGATATATGGATTGACTTAGTAATAAGCAGACACGTTATGGCCTTTCCATGCATAGTAATCTAGGATACCAGCATAGATGGCTTCTGCTGCGCGTTGTCTCCATTCAGGTGAAGCCAATTTTTTTCCGTCTGCTTGATTATCTACAAAGCCAAGTTCTGTTAATACAGATGGCATTGTATTTTCGCGAAGGACATATAAATTGCCTATTTTTGTACCTCTGTCACGTGTTTTAAGAGCCGTTATCAGACGCTTTTGAATTTTTTCAGCCAGTACACGACTATCATTTACATATGGATTTGCTTCTTGCGTTGGAGCTTTGTAGTAGAAAGTTTCTGTACCATGTGCGCTGCCGTTGAAACCATTCGCATGAATACTTACAAAGATATCACCTTTATTTTTTTGAGCAAATTCCACTCGTTTTACTAGAGAGTCTTTTGAATCTTTTCCTGGTCTTGAATGTGCATCACGTGTTAGCAGTGCAGTAAACGGTGTTTTTTGAGCAAATAGTTTTTGCACGCGTACTGCTGTGTCGTATACAACTGGGCTTTCATTCATATAAATCCCTTTATGCCCGACATCTATCCCGCCATGACCTGGATCGATAATAATTGCTTTTCCTTCTAAGAAGTTATTTTGTTTATTTTGTTTATTTTGTTTGTCTTGTTTGTTTTGAGGGGTTAATTGGTTTTTATCTACCCATTGGAAACCAGCATTTGTCCGAATGCGAATCCAACTACCCTTTTCTTCAATAACTGTTACTGTTTGCGGAGCATATGTGCCTAATACTTTAGACGAATGCGATGCTTCTTGATACGTAGTAAATGTACTATGAATCGCTTCTCTCTTTTCCTGTAACGGAGTCCATTTATCACCTTTATTCGTTACAATTTTTAACCAACCATCTGCACGTTTTTCTTTGACCACAATGATTTGCGGTGCATGCTGATTTGATGTAATCCCTGAGGATAATGATGGCTGATGATATGTAATGAAATATCTATTCATATACATTCTTTTTGCCGTATCTGCTTTTTTCATATCTGTTTGTGCAATAAATTGTGCTGCTTCTGCACGCGTTACAATACCACGTGGTTTCCAGCCATCGCCAGTACCTTTTGAAATTCCTAGTGCAACTAATATATTCGCTAGTTTTTCGCCCCAATGTCCTTGTAAATCACCAAACTGCGTTGGTAAATCACCGATAATTTTATTGTTTAGTTTGTAAGCTTCAACAAGCATAGAGGCCATAGAAGCACGATCAATGTGTTTAGAAGGGTTAAAGTTACCGCTTCCATCCCCTTTAATGACACCAGCTTTCTCAACCGCTGCAATATATGGAGCTGCCCAATGGTTTTTGGCATCTTGGAACGACGGTTTTGCCTCTTTGTTAATCTTTAAACCTAGTATCATAGCCATTAACTTTGCAGCTGAACCACGGTCAATTTGTTCAGAGGGTGAGAAGGTTCCATCTGGTTTTCCGTCAAGTGCTTTTTTCTCTACTAAGTAGTTAACGGATTGTTGCGCCCACTTTGGTACATCTGGAAATGTCTTTTTTGCAGCTGAAGTATTGACGGGGGAAAGGAGTAAGTTCGCTGCCAAAATTCCTACTGTAAGTTTTGTTGTAATTCTCTTATAGTTCACTTGAATCGCTTCCTTTCTAAAATATTGTTAAATGGATTTTGTTATATTGTAATAATTAAGATGAGCCTCTCTTTTTATTATCTTCCATAAATTGATAGATAAAAAGAGAGAAAAATTCCTTTAATAAAGGGAGATTCATGCAATGAGCTGGAACTGAGAAAACGAGGAATAATGTTTTTTGCGAGATAATATCAATATATTTTCTATTACACATGCATCATCTACCTTTCAAGAATATACGTGTTTCATGGCTCTTCTCTACATATAAACTTAACGTATACTTTACAATTGCTTTAAAAATACATGTTAAAATTTAGTAGGAGTCTGAAAGACGAATTATATGTATAAAGGAGCTGCTAGGGTTGGGAATCTTTATATCGGAAGTTGAGACGTTCTATTTTTGTTCAGCAACTGTCACAGAAGAGGATTGTACATTTGATTTTGTCGTTCGTAGCACACCGGTTGGGATTTCAATTTGTTTCGTGGAGAATGGGTATGAGGATGAGTGGTTTCCAATGAATGTAGAGACTTATTTGAGAGTAAATGAAGGGATGTTTCCAAATGAGGAAGCAAAAGAAGAGTTTCGGAGACAATTAAAGAGTGAAACAGGCTGGATGCTTGATAAACAAGGGGAAAGCGAAGGGTGTATGATTCAAAGAGCGATGAATGCTGCTGAATATGAAGCCTTTCAGCTTGTGAAAAGGAATATTCCTAAAAAAATGAGAAAAGATGATTCGAGATTTTTAATGGAAGATGAACCGAGAGAGCATCTTTTTAAAAATCGCTCAGGTCACCTTATGTAAGGTGGCTTTTTTACGCTATTTTTCCTTAAAACTTGCTTAAAAGATAAGATGTTATATTTCTAAACATTATTATTTTTGTTACAATATAATTGTTAGTGTAAAACTTTGTAAAAAAGGCGTAATGGTAGAAAAGGTTTCGTTACGTTTTTCTGAAAGTTTTGTATTATGTTGTTATTATTATATCAATATAAAAAGGAGAGAGAATATGTTACCAAACACGGTTCGTACTCCAAACAAAAAAAAGAAATGGATGATCATTGGGATTATTACATTAATTGTTGTCGTTGCAGCGATTAACATTTTCGTCATGCAAAATAAGAAGAAGGGCGAGGCGAAGGCGGATGCTATTAGTTTCGAAAAAGTAACAGAGCGTAAGCTAAATAATACGAAATTAATTGCAGGACAAGTAAAGCCAGGAAATATCGAAAGTTTCTATGCAGATCCAACAAAAGGGAAAGTGAAAGATATTGCCGTAAAAGAAGGGCAAGAAGTTGAAAAGGGAACGAAGTTATTCTCTTATGATAATGAAGAAATCAATTTGCAAATACAACAAGCCGAGCTTGAGCAAAAAATGGCAACGATGCGTTATGATCAGACGCAGAAGAAAATAGATTCATTGAAGAAAGAGATTAAGAAAGCGAAAGACAGCGGCGCTGGAAAAGAAGTGACAGAGCCGATGGAAGAGCAAGTAAGTGAATTAGAATTACAGCAAAAAACAGCGGATCTTGAAAAAGAAAAAGGTAAGTTGCAGGTAGAAGAATTACAGAAAAAACAGAAAGAACTTACGATTTATAGCAACTTTGCAGGTGTTGTACAAAAGCTAGATAAAGATGCAGCGCAAAGTTCCTCACAAGCGATGGGTGGACAAGGAAAAGCATTTTTACAAATCGCTTCTAAAGAGCCATTCCAAATTCAAGGGACATTAACGGAGCTTCAAAAATCACAAATTCAAAAAGATCAAACATTTACTGTAACAGCGAAAGCAAACAGTAAGAAAAAATGGACAGGTAAGATTATAGAGGTAAGTGAGTTCCCAACAAGTGCAGAGATGGCACAAGCGGCAGGAGCAGGTGAAGCGACGCAAAATATGTCTCAATATACATATAAAGCAAGCCTTGATAGTCAAGATGGTTTATCTCCAGGTTATCATGTGTCACTTCAAGTAAATTTAGAAAATAAGAAAATGATTGCTGTTCCAAGCAAGAGCATTGTTGAAAAAGGTGACGATGCATTTGTATATGTAGAAGAAAAAGGAAAGCTTCGTAAGCAAAATGTGAAGAAAGGGTCTACTGATGGAGATTGGACAGAAGTTCTTGAAGGCGTAACAGTGGGACAAAAGGTGGTTAAAAATCCTTCCGACAAAGTGTATGACGGAATGGAAGTGAAAGAAAAATGATTACACTAAATAATATTCAAAAAACGTATTATCAAGGAAAATTGGCAGTACCCATTCTACACGGCATTAGTTTAACGATTCAAAATGGTGAATTTGTATCGATTATGGGCCCGTCTGGTTCTGGTAAATCGACACTTATGAATATTATTGGTTGTTTAGATCGTCCGACAGAAGGCGAATATATGTTGAACGATGTGAATATCTTAACAGCAGACGAGTCAAAACTTGCTCTTATTCGCAATGAATATATTGGCTTTGTCTTTCAACATTTTAACTTATTGCCGCGTCTTTCAGCGGTGGAAAATGTTGAATTACCACTCGTTTACGGTGGTGTGAAGAAAGCGGAGCGTCGTAAGCGTGCCCTTGAGGCTCTTAGCAAAGTAGGATTAGCAGATCGGGTGCATCATTTACCGAATGAATTGTCAGGTGGACAAAAGCAGCGCGTCGCAATTGCAAGGGCAATTGCGAATAACCCAACGTTTATTATGGCCGATGAGCCAACGGGCGCTCTTGATACGAAATCTGGTGAACAAGTGATGAATATCTTCACAAAGTTAAATGCAGAAGGTACAACAATTGTTATGGTTACGCATGAAGAAGAAGTCGCGGCATATTCTTCAAGACGCATTGTGCTGCGAGATGGAAAAATTACGGAAGATAGAAGGTGTGCGGTATGAGTTTATTAGATAGTATAAAAATTGCCCTATCTTCTATCCTAGCGCATAAACTTCGTTCCGCACTTACGATGCTTGGTATTATTATCGGTGTCGGTTCTATTATTACTGTTGTTGCCATCGGACAGGGCGGAGAGGCGATGTTAAAGTCGAAAATTGCCGGCTCTGGTAATAACCTTATGCCGATTCACTTTGTTCCTGATATCAACGATCCATTTAGTGGAGAACAAGAAGCACCAAAGATTACAGATGAAGACATTTTTGAAGTGAAAAACATTAAAGAAGTTTCACATGTCATTACAACGAATACTATAATGGAACCACTTGAGGTAAATGATAAAAAAGAAATGGTTACGGTCATAGGGCTAGACAGTGAATACTTTTCGGTCAATAAAGTAAAGGTGGTAAAAGGACGCTCGTTAAATGAAGGGGATATTTCTCAAGGAAATAACGCGGTCATGATTAGTACAAAGACAGAAAAAGTATTATTCAAAGATGAGAATCCTGTTGGGAAAATTATCGAGATGAAAGGCCAACCAATGCAAATTATTGGTGTGTATCAATCGGATAATGAAATTATGGGATTTGAAAGTTCAGAAGCATTAATTCCTCTTACATTATGGCCAACTTTATATGGAACAGATGAAATTCAAAATATTTCCATCCAATCTAAAAATGTAGATGATCTAGAAACAGCGGGTAAAAAAGCTGTTGAAGTATTAAATAGTCGTAAGCCAAGTGAAATTTCAGGTAAGTATGAGATGCTGAATTTAAAAGAATTCCAAGAAGGAGTTTCTAAAGTAACGAGTATCATGACAATGATTATCGGAGGAATCGCTGGTATTTCTCTAGTTGTTGGTGGTATTGGTGTGATGAATATTATGCTTGTATCTGTAACAGAGCGTACGCGTGAAATTGGTATACGTAAGGCGCTTGGGGCAACGCGTAGCAAAATTTTGCTACAATTCTTAATTGAAGCGGTTATGTTAACGCTGCTTGGCGGATTAATTGGGATTGGTCTTGGCTATGGCGGAGCATATATTGTGTCCACATTTGCGAAATGGCCACCGCTGGTCTCATGGGAAGTTGTCGTTGGCGGCGTCGTATTCTCCATGACACTCGGTATTATTTTCGGATTAATTCCAGCGAACAAGGCTGCGAAATTAGACCCAATTGAAGCACTTCGTTACGAGTAGATTGCTAGTGTAGTAGAGAGGTGCTCTCTACTACACATAGATTGTTCTAGTGGGCGGTTCGTAGTCTCTCAAGTAGAGAAGGTGAACCGCCCGGTAGAACGGGTGATATAAATGATAAGGAGGCGTTACAATGGAGCCAAATGTTAATGCGCAAGACGTAAGTGGGAAAAAGCCATCATTATTCGGAATGATTCCATCTCCGAGCGTACAGTTTGAACGAATGAAAACGAAGAGCCCGGTTTGGGGAGCATTCTTTCTTTTCGTTATCATAACGGCGATTATAGCTAGTATTACTACGTACCAAGCGATGAATAATCCAGAAGCATTGGCAAATATTCCAGATCCAGAAGCGGCTAAAATGGCAGGGTATTTTAGTATTGGAATTGGAGTTATCGGCGGATTAATTGGTACAATATTTTGGTTTTTTGTTGTAGCAGGGATTTATAAAATTATTATGATGTTTATGGGCAACGATACACCGTATATGAAGGTATTATCTATTTACTTATATACGTATACTATTACAATTTTAGGAGCTATTGTAAATCTTATTTTAAAATTGATAATTGGCGGCTCTGCAGAAACTTCTTACACGAGTTTAGCACCTTTATTTGAACCAGGTACGTATCTTCATGGTGCTGCTTCAGCTTTTGAAGTTTTCAGTATTTGGGGATTAGTTGTCATGGGATTAGGTTTACAAATTGTAGCAGGATTAAGCAAGAAACAAGCAACAACGATTATTGTAATCTTCTTTATCCTTTCTGTTGCATTTAGTAGTTTAAGTGGTATTGCTTCTAGCTTCTCTAACTTAGGTCAATAAGATCATGAAAGCGGCTCTTTTTAGGGTCGTTTTTTATTTGCACGTATTTCATATAGCAGCATGGAAATTTCAAATTTAGCTTGCTTAAATTTGAAATTTGCGAGATAGAATTTGAAATAACCTGCCATGAAATTCTCTTTCTCTTTTTATATTGTAAAAGTACCGCGGAATAACAAAAAGGTATACCTTTTAGAAATGGGTATGAGATGAAGCCGGTCACTTTTACTGAGGCAGTTACTTTGTATGAGAAAATGATTAAAAATCAAATGAAACGGCTCTGCTTATATAAGGATTATGAGGAGTTTTATCAGTGCGGTTTAATTGGATTATGGATGGCATATGAAAGGTATGAGGAAGAGAAAGGAAGTTTTTCGAATTATGCATTTGTGACAGTGCGTGGGTATTTGCTAGAGAAATTAAAGAAGGAGAATCGATTTCAAACATATCACACTTGTTTTGAACAAGAGCATTTCGAACATGTATGTGGAGTAGTAGAGGTATCATCGGAAGTTCACGAGTATATGAGTGTGTTAAATGAACGGGAAAAGCATGTGATTACCGAATCTTTTTTTATGGGAAAGAGCATTGATGAAATTGCAGGAGAGATGGGATTAACATACTATCAAGTGAGGTGGATATATCGGCAAGCGTTCAAAAAGATGCGTACTGGAGCGTAGTGGTCAGAAAGTGGAGGCAGGTTAAACAGACTGACTCCACTTTCGTATTATTTTAAAAATCATTATGAAAATCTTCAAGCATCATTTGAGCTAAAAGATTACCAGCCTTTCTCCATTGTAGTTTCATTTGATAAGCACTAATAGAGAGGGTGATATTGTCTCCATTGCAAAAATATACGATAGCTCGGTTGTTATCATCTTTTTCTATATATGCAATGTTTTTATAAAATAACCATGTACAGTCCCAAGTATGAGGAGAATGAGTAGGAATGGCACAGATGAAACGACGATGATCAATAGGAATGGGTGTATTTTGATATAATTTCCATTTTGCAACGATTGCTTTTCGTCTACCCTCATATGTAGAATAATTATGTGAGATAATGAGTTCCTTTATGATTTCAAACGGTGTTTTTGGTGAGTAAAAAATTTCATCCGTAGTATGGATTTGAGTTTGAAAAAAAAGATCTCTATGTGGTAACAGCATCATTATCATATTTGAAATAGTATGAATTTTCGCTATCTCCAACAATGGAAGACCTCCTTTTAAATTAAGATGGCTTACAAATTTTATAATAAAGGCCAAATATAAAAATAGATTTAAAATAATGTAAAAAATTGTAAAGTTATAGATGTTTTTAGAGGATTTCTTCTATAATCCTTTTTATAATTTGCATCGCTTGGACATATATATGAGAATAGAAAGTGTTAGGCGGGTGATAAAAGTATGAAAAAGAAATATATCATTGCGGCTCTCGTTGTTCTTTTGTTTATTTATTTAGCTAATAGTAACCCGAGCAAAGGAGAATATACAGAGTGGGCAGCAAAGCAATTCATGAATCGAAATGATATTAGTAAAAAGCTTACAGAAGTTGAAAAAGAGGATCCAGATGGGTTACTCGGGGAACTTGCAACAATCGGTAAGAAATTAGCGAACAAATATGTACAACCTCAAGTAGGAGTGTTAATTGATCATTATACAAAGCGAAATGATTATTTGTTCTTCTCAACGTATACAACGGAGTTCACGCTTGGAAAGGAACAGTATAAATATGTTTCGGTTGGATTTTCCCATATTTTCATTCCAATTGAAATGCCGAAGAAAAAAGACGAAGCCGCAGCGTAAGGCAGCTTCGTCTTTTTTGTATTAAGGAGCAATATTTACTTCTGTTACTGTCTTTTCAACAAGTCGTGCTCCTTTTTTTTGTGCGTTTTCTCCAAGTGATAAGAAAATGGAAGAAGCAAGAATCGTATCCATCACTTGACTAATGGTTTGCTCATTGACAGGCGTAACGGGATTATCGAGGGAGAAAACAACCGTTTTCCCATCTTCTTTCGAAAAAATTAATTCTAGCGTTTGCATAAGTTATACCTCCTTTATAAGTTTGAAAGATCAGTTGTGCTGACAACTTGTACAGCGTGAAGTTTTAATTCTTGTAAGGAAGAAAGCGCGCGTGCAACGTCATGTACTTTTTCTAAATCAGCGTTTGGCTTAACTTGTTTTAACTGTTTGTTTTTAAATACTGTTTTTCCATTTTTGTCTAGACCAGCGTTTAGAACAAGTCGTAAAGTTAAATCCGTTACAATTGTTTCCACTGCCATGTTCTCACCCCCTTTTCACCATATATATAGGAGGGAATAGTAAGATTTTGGCGTGAATTTTTTTATTTTTTTTGGTACGCTTAGGAGAAAGAGAGAGGAGTTTCAAAAATGAAAAGAAAGTGGTTATTTTGGATTCCCGTTTTCTTATGGATGGGAATTATTTTTTATTCTTCAGCACAGCCGTATAAGAAGCAAGATATGCGTTCAGATATTGAGCAGTACGTGAATGTAGAATTTGTGAAAGAGAAATTTTCATGGGTATCGATTGATTATGGTGGAGGAACCCCGGTTAGTATTGCGAACAAAGGAGTCGGTGGCTTTATTGAATTTTTCCTTCGCAAAGGTGCCCATTTTATGGTTTTCTTTATGCTTGGTGTATTGACATATTACGCGCTTTATCGCTCTGGTTATTCAAGGAAGCGATCGTTTCTTTTTGCACTACTTTTTGTTGCTGGTTATGCAACATTTGATGAGATTCATCAGTGGTTTACAGGAGATCGTACACCGTTGTGGCAAGATTCCTTGTTAGATACGTGCGGCGGATTGACAGGTATTCTGATTAGCAATTGGTTTTGGCATAGAAAAAGGAGCTCATCCCATTAAGGATGGCTCCTTTTTCTGTTTTATACGCCAAGAAGTGTTTTCAGTTCGTCTGTAGATAGCTCTGTTATCCAGTTATCGCTTGTGATAACTGCATTGTTGAGCGATTGTTTACGTTCAAGCATTTCATCAATTTTTTCTTCCAGTGTTCCTGTTGTGATCAGTTTATGCACATGGACGAATCGTTTTTGACCGATGCGATAAGCTCGGTCTGTTGCTTGATTTTCTACAGCTGGATTCCACCAGCGATCATAGTGAATGACATGGTTAGCTGCCGTTAAGTTTAGCCCTGTCCCCCCAGCTTTTAAGGATAGAATAAAGATATCATATGTTCTATTTTGGAATTGTTCAATCATTTTATCGCGCTCTTTCTTTGGTACACTTCCATTTAAGTAAAGAACGCGCTGACCAAATGTTTCTTCTAATACAGTCTGTAACATGTGCCCCATCCCGATATATTGTGTGAAAATAAGGCAACTTTCATTTTGGTTCTT
The DNA here is from genome assembly GCF_022663595.1 of Bacillus cereus group sp. BfR-BA-01360. NCBI lineage: Bacteria > Bacillati > Bacillota > Bacilli > Caryophanales > Bacillaceae > Bacillus > Bacillus cereus group sp. BfR-BA-01360. Next base: position 48,571 of record NZ_JAKUFV010000005.1, on the reverse strand, counting down.
TATATTTTCAATCAAATCCATTAATGTTTGCATTTTCATGGAACGCTGTACAATATCTTTTGGTACATCTTCTTTTAAATAGAGAGCAGGATGATTACAAATTTGTTTTAGCTTATTTAGCATAAGTAAAATAAAGCCACGTCTTTCAATTCCATTTAAGTTTTCTACATTTTTTAATGTATCTTGTACAAGTTGTTCGTATAGTGATGCTTGCTCACCAGTTAACGGACAGTATGCTTTTTGTTCTTGTTTATCCGGTAAGTTCAATGCGACTGTTTGATCTTGTTTTGTACGACGCAGTAAGAATGGTGAAATGAATCGCTGTACTTGCTGAATTTTAGCTTCATCTCGATCCTTTTCAATCGGTGTAACGAAGCGGCGCTGGAATTGTCCAAGACTTCCAAGGTACCCATGATTTAAAAAGTCAAAGATCGACCATAGCTCAGCAAGACGATTCTCCATTGGTGTTCCTGTCAAAGCAATTTTATGGTTCGCCTTTAAGTTGCGAACTGCTTTTGATTGCTTCGTATGTGGATTCTTAATATTTTGTGCTTCATCTAAAATAATAGAATCCCAACATAATGTGCTTAATTCTTCTTCATCAAGTTGCGATAGTGCATAAGAAGTTAGTACAACATCTGCACCTTGTAGAAATTCCTTAAAAGCCTCTCCTTTTGCGCGATTGCTACCATAATGTAATATGACTTTTAAATGGGGAGCGAATCGCTCGAATTCTTTCTGCCAATTCCCAAGAACAGATGTTGGCGCAACAATTAAAGCTGGACCTGTTTGAAGCTTGTTTTCTTTTACATAGAGTAAGTAAGTGATTGTTTGGATGCTTTTTCCAAGTCCCATATCATCTGCCAATAATGCTCCAAATCCAAGCTCGCGTAAATATAATAGCCAACTAACACCATGTTCTTGATACGGGCGCAGTGTTGCCTGTAAGGAGGATGGTATTTTGATTTTCGGAATGTCACCGATATGCAGCAATTTTTGGAAAAGCTCTTCATAATAATCATCTAGCTCAATTTCAATATCAGCAAATGGACTCTCTTCTTGAGTCGTTTCTATTTCGGCTGAACGAGATAAGTGCTGCTGCAACACATCTTTCATTTCCAGTCCGTATTTGTCCGCATGCTTCATCAGTTTTTTTACTTCTTCAATAAAGGCAGGATCAAGCCTCATCCATTGCCCATTTAAATTGAACAGCCGTTTGTTTTGCTCGACAAGTTCAAAAAATTCGCTTTCTGAAAGATCAATTCCTTGTGTAGAAACACGCCAATCAAAATTCATGAGTGTGTTCATACCAAAGAATGATTGTGTTTGCGCCGTATTTTGCTTTAATTGGATGCGCAGTTTTGGTTTCGTTGCTTTTAAATTTTGCCACCAAGATGGTAATAAAATGGTAACACCAGCGGCTAATAATTCATTACTTGCTTCCGTTAAAAAGTTCCAAGCCTCTGTTTCATAGAGTTCATCTCGAAAATGGTCCTCTTCTTTCAGCCATGGAACGAGCTTGCTGAATCCTTCCTGCATTTCTTTAATTCGGTTCTCATAGCCCTGCCATCTCTTTGGCAATGAATGAGAGTCCGTATAGATATAGATGCGATGTGCTCCGCGTTTTGGCGCAAGAATCGTTTCCAATTTCCACATTTCCAATTCATCATGTGGCTCTTGTAGACGAAGACCGATTGTGAAGGGAAGATCGTCTTCCATATAACCAATTTTGCGGAGCCAGTCTTCTTCATGAAGTGCTGTCTCTAGTTGTTTTTTGGAAAACTCATAATGCTCATATAATCGCTTCGCATTTTCCCATCCGTCTCCTGAACGCGTATCTTGCAAAATACTTTCATTAACAGCTTCGGAGAATAAGGTTGCTAGCGTACGATCTTCAATAGAGTGTTTCTCTACCTTCCATGCTGGATAATGAGACCATCGCTCCATATCAGGGAGGAAGTCCCCGGCTACAAAAGCATCCCATAGTTCTTTTGCCTCTGGCGTTAGCAGGGTAGTTGGCCCATTCCATTGCAGATTGGCAAAGGTGTTCATCGGTTTATTTGCAATGTATTCAAATGCCTGAAGGCTCGTTAAGATAAATCCAGGTCGTCCGTCATGGATTGCTTCTTTTAAAAAAGTACCGTAAAAGGAGGTGGAGTGCCATGTAAAGGCATGTTGTCTCCAAGCCATCTCAGGTAATGGATGCCCGGTTTCATTCTCTCCCCAGAGGAACCAACCTTGATTGACATATTGGAGCCGAATTGTTACTTCAATTTGTTTGATCATCGATTAATTTTCCTTTCCGTAATTCCTCTTGTAGGGCGCGTAAGCGTGAATGTAAATTAGCAATTTGAATGATGAAGGCATTCCATTCATCTGTTCGCTTTAGACGTTTATATAGCATGCGTAATTTTTTTAAATAGCGAACAGCGCGGCGATAAGACTTTCGATTTCGTTCCTCAATTGCTTGTACTGTAGCAAGATGATAAAGAGGGAGCGCTGCTTCAGGTGCTTCTTTTTCAATTTCTTTTAGCGGCTCCTTCAATACTTCAATCGCTTCAAGGCCATGCAGGAGATGCAATTCCGTCCATGTGTGATACTGTTTTTTTGCCAATGCATATTGTTCATAATTCGCGAAGCTGTACGGTAATAAATCTTGCAAAATCATTTCCAACCCAGCTTGTTCATTCATTTGTGTCGCATATGTTTCATACATCATGACAAATAAACGAACGATATCTTCCACAAAAATCGTATCGGCTTGATCTTGTATTGTTTTTTTCACTTGTTTATATGTGAAAGATAACCAATTTTTTGCACGATCCCATTGCATCGTACTTAGCAATTCTTCTAGCCAATCAAAATAAAGACTAACGACGAATGCGGGTTGTTTCTCTAATCGTTCCATCGCTCCTTCATCATTTCGCTTTAGAAAGAGTAGGTGTGAAGATGCGAGTGCTTTTGAGAGCGGGTGCATCTTTGTATCAATTCGTTTCTTTTCTTCCTCAAGGAGAAGGTTCTCTGTTAAGAGTTCTCCCCATATATGACGGTAAATAAAGAATCTTTCTTGTGTATAGGAGTCTGCTGAGAAGAACATGGTATGTACGAGCCGAGCCGTTTCCTGCAAGATGGGTTCACATTCAGCAGGTGCAGGTTCTGATTTGAAATCTCGTACAATGGACTCCACTTTATCTACAAATAGATGAATTACGTTAATGGGTTGATGATAAGAATAGATTTTTTGTGTTTCAAACTCCTTGACTTCTTCTAATAGTTTTTGAAAAGAATATAACGCGCCGTGCAGTTTATATAACTCATGGATCGCAACAACGCGCGGTGCTTTCCGCTCCAACTTCATGTAAAAATCTGTAAAAATACTCATTAGAAAATACATTTGTTTATAAGTAAGACGCGCCTGCTCTTTCTTAAATGTCTCATATTCAGAGTCAAAGTATGAATACCAACTTGTATAATCCGTTTCTGCAAAAGAGGAGGATTGTAGCAGTTGTCGAGCCGTTCGAATTGGTGTTTGCGATGGTTTTGTTTTATTTTTAAATAATTTTAATACATCGCCCACTTTTCCAAAACTAGAAGCAGCTGATAATAAGACGGCAAGCATATGCTCGCATTGTGTAGGTGCAAAACAATCGCAATAACTGTTTGATACATTGCGAATGGGAATGTGAACGCTATATATGTTGCTTTCAGTCTCTACCGTCCCTGATAGCGTATACCCATCAAAATCCACATTATAGACAACACCGCTGCGATATAAATGACGAGCGTTCGCAACATGTTCTTGATCAGCCGCCTGCTGCGGATCTAATCCTTGAACAAATTCATTTGCAATCATCATAATCTCATCTTTCGTAATTGAATGTTGCAGCATAATTTTCCTCCGTACAAAAATTTTCGTTCCTCTACCATTATAAACAAAAATGTAGGAAAACAGAAAAAAAGGAATTACAGAAGACTTATTAACGATAGATGTCCGTAATGTAGAAAGGCAAAGTGCTACGAAGTATAAAGTAACGACGTATGAGGAATATCATATTCGTTATGGTGATGGGTCAGTGAAGTTTAAAAGCTTTAGTAATGACCATATGGTTACGGTAAATGAAGGTGGAAAACTACTATATCATTCACTTGTAGCAAATAATACGTTAAAGTCTGAGGAAATTGCTGATCCGACGCATTAACTAGAAAAGAAACTATCTCGTTAACGGGATAGTTTCTTTTTGTAAGATTGATTTTAGGATAATACGGCTTGTACATAAGGATCTTGTAGAATTTTGTTAATGAATGGAAGCATGTCTGTTCGGAAGGGAATATCGATTGGAAATGGTTTTTGTGACCCGGGCTTAACACCATATTGAATCATTTTGTAATGTGTCTTTTCATCATGCTTTAGTATAAGTAATTTATAGCGGTTATCATCTTGTTCAATCGAGAAATCAATAGAGGTTGCATCGTATGTCATATCATCATCTTTATATAGGTAAGACTTTGGAGTTCCAATCCAGTCTATTTTTGCTTGTAAGTTCATGTTTTTACCTCCTTACTGTCATTATAGAAAAATAAAAGCCAGCTCTCAAATATAAGAGAACTGACTTATGATTTAGCAGTTATTGATTATTTTAAAATTTTCACTTTTACCGTTTTACGTCCCCATTTGTTAGCAGCGCTATCTGAACCAACTAGAACGTCGATACGGTTACCTTTAATTGCACCGCCAGTATCACCAGCGATTGCTTCTCCATAACCTTCTACCCATACTTTTGATCCTAATGGAATCACTTTTGGGTCAACAGCAATCATTTTCATATTTGGATTTGCTGTTAGGTCATGACCCATTGCAGTTAATACACGACCACCATATGTGCCGCCGTTTTCACTTGGATGAGCTGTATATGCTGTCGCTACAACCGTTAATTCACGGCCGCCAGCAGGCGCACTTGTAGCAGCTGCTTTCACTTGCATGACAGGTTTTGCTTGCGCAGCTGATTTAGCAGGAGCTTGTGTTTCTTGTTTTTCTACTACAGGAGCTTCACCTGTTAAGAAAGGAGCATGAACATAAGCTGTTTTCCCGTTATATTCAAATTGTAACCATCCATTTTGTACTTGGTTCGTTGTTTCGATTTTATCATCTTTCTTTAACGTACCAAGAATTTCTGAATTTGTGTTTGCTTCTGCACGTACATTTAATACGTTAGCAGTTACATAGTAGATGCTTTTTGTGAACTCTGCACTTACGAATACGTCTTTACCATTGAATTTAATTTGTGACCATCCGTTTTCTGTATTTATAACATCTAGTTTATGACCATTTAATACTTTTCCTACAACTTTTGATTCCGTAGTTGGGTTTTCTCGTACATTTAGTACGTCTGTTGTTACAACAGTTTCTGCACTAGCAGAAGTAGTGAAAATCCCAAGACCAAAAACTGCTGCTGTTGCTATACCAATTAATTTTTTCATGATAGCCTCCATTGCGTTTGTTTTCGTGTCCTCATTATAGCAACAGATTTTTTTAGAATTGGGGAAATCATAGAATTACAAACCATTCGTAAAGAACCATTAACAATTTGTAACATAGCAAAAAAAGATAGAAAGCGTTTTTCATGCCTTATTTTTAAGTAGTTTACATTATATATTCCTCATTTTTAATATAGTGTCTATTTTTCGGTAGAGATAAAAATGTTACGAAGACATTACATAAGTTTTACTAATGGGTTACATTCCTTGAGTATTTTACTAATTTATGACTAAAATAGTTATATAAACATAAATATTTTATGTGTAGATTTAAAAATACGTAATATATCCTAACAAAAAACCGCATAATTGTTACAAAAAGAAAGAGTGAACATCCATGCATTTTCTCTTTTTTTACAACTGTAACACATCTTTTTTAGGGAAATAGATCCCTTCCGCATTTATCTCGCATCATTTGACATTGTAATCTTCACCTTTTGCTTTTCAAGGAAGTAAAAAGATGATTTGAGAAGATACAAATTGTCTATAAGAATTCTAATTGGTGGCCATTATTTTACACATTTGTAGAAAGATACCGGCAGTATTGTTGTAATTTATCCGATTTAACACATTGGAATTTGTGTCATTTTACACAACGAAAGAAACCTACGAAGGGGGATTTGATGAGGAAACTGACGAAAACATTTATTGTTTCATTGGTATTATGTCTTGCATTTACGATTTGGGGGATTATTCCTGAATCAGTGATTGGAAAAGGAAGTTTAGGAAATGTCACAACTGCTATTCAGCATGTGTTAGTTAGTAAGTTTGGTTGGTTTTATATTATTTCTGTTTCTATTTTCCTAGGGATTTCTATCTTTTTAATCGTTTCAAAATACGGTTCAATTCGTTTAGGGAAAGATGATGATGAACCTGATTATAGTTATTTAACATGGTTTGCCATGTTATTTAGTGCTGGTATGGGGATTGGACTGATTTTCTGGGGCGTTGCGGAACCATTAAATCATTTATATGCACCACCATATGGAGAAAGTGCTACAGAACAAAGTGCCCGTCTGGCACTGCGCTTCTCATTTTTCCATTGGGGATTACATCCTTGGGGACTATATGCACTTGTAGCGCTTTGTATTGCGTATTTTACATTCCGAAAAGGAAAGCCAAGTACAATTAGTGCGACCGTAGGCTCTTTATTTAAGAGTGGAGAACATGGGCGCGTTGCACATATATTTGATGTATTAGCTGTTTTTGCAACAGTGTTTGGTGTTGCAACTTCGTTAGGACTTGGTGCACAACAAATCGCGGGCGGTATTGGGTATTTAACGCCGATACCGAATTCATTAACAACACAACTCGTGATTATTGGCGCTGTAACAATTCTGTTTATGTTATCTGCTCAAACAGGATTGGATAAAGGGATTAAATATTTAAGTAATACGAATATTATTTTAGCCTTTGCACTAATGGTAATTCTATTATTTGCAGGTCCAACGAATTTTATTATGAACTATTTCACTTCGACAATTGGGGCTTACATTCAGGAGTTACCAAGCATGAGTTTTCGATTAAGTCCATTAGATAAAAGCGGAAATCAATGGATTCAATCATGGACAATTTTCTATTGGGCATGGTGGATTGCATGGTCACCATTCGTTGGGACGTTTATTGCTCGTGTATCGCGCGGACGTACAATTCGAGAGTTTGTAATTGGTGTACTGCTCGTTCCAACATTAATTGGGGCACTTTGGTTCTCTGTTTTTGGTGGCACTGGTATTTATATGGAATTATTTGACCATGCAAATATTTATGAACAAATTAAAGAGATGGGAACAGAAATTGGATTATTCGCTGTGTTCGATCATATGGGAAGTATCGGTCCTGTGTTATCAGTACTTGCAATTCTCTTGATTTCAACGTTCTTTATTACATCGGCGGATTCTGCGACATTTGTTCTTGGTATGCTAACGACACACGGTAGTTTGAATCCACCAAATCGCATTAAGTTGATTTGGGGTATTGTTCAAGCGGCGTTAGCAGCAATTTTACTTTATGTCGGTGGTTTAGCTGCATTACAGACAGCTTCCATTATCGCAGCATTTCCATTTGCATTTGTTATCTTCTTTATGGTAGCTTCGTTATTTAAAGAGCTACAAAAAGAAGGGCGGCATCGCCAACGTAAATGATCGGAAAAAGGGGCTATCCCAAAAGGGAGTGTCACATAGTCGAAAATTCGACTTATGGGACAGCTCCTTTTTTTACGCAAAATAATATTGCTCGGCTAAAAATTTTTATATTTTTTCACATGATTTTCATAAGTTATTCATATTTTTGACAAAAAATTGTCAGAAATATGTTGTCACTTTTCTATATATATGCTATATTATTTATTGTAAGCGATTTCAATAAAGTTTTAAGTGTATTCAAGGGGGACAACTAGAATAATGAAACGTTACGAAAGAAAGTGGAAGCATATTTGTTTGAAACGTGTAGCACATCGTAATGTGCAAGAAAGCACGGAACCAAAGACTCAAGTAGTGAAAGAACAACAAGACAAGCAGTTGGTTTTACAAAAATAGCAGTCACTTTTTCGTATATAAATGAAAGTAAATCGTTCGTTGGGGGATGGACGTGAAACTTACTTTCGGCTAAGGGGTATTTGTCCGATATATAGACGTTTAGTCAAAAAATAAGCACAGAGCATACGGCGCTCTGTGTTTATTTTTTAATCAAACGTTTGTTTAAATAGGACTACTTCTCTTTTTTGAATCGAACCGTTTTATCCCAACCGATGACTTGTTTTTTACTTTTTGCACGCAAATAAAGAATGAGGCTGCGAATAAATAAGTAAGTAAAGAGTTGAGCATAGGTAAAGTACATAATGATACTAATGAAAATATTAATTGGTGTAAATGTTCTTTCAACACTTTGTGAACTAAATAGTTGGGCAGTATACGTAATATATGCGACATACCACATAAATAGTAATGGAATGGTATAGTGAATGTGAAATAGACCGAGTAATCCTACAATGAACCAAATATTCGAGATAATGAGAAATAACCAAAAGACAAGGTAAACGAGTACCTGCTGTAAGGAATGGACAAGCAACTTTCCTTTAAAGAAATGGAATGAAGAAAATATTTTTTCCAAAATGTATAAGTTTCCTTGTAGCCAGCGTGTTCGTTGTTTAATCAAAATTTTTAAGTGCTCTGGTTCTTGTTCCCAAGTAACAGATTCAGGGACGATTGGTAATACATAGCCTTGTTGCGTAATTCGTAATGTCAGTTCTGCATCTTCCGCAATTGCATATGGATCATAGCCACCGAGTTCTTCTAAAGCAGACCGACGAAGAAGCATATTTGTCCCTGTAAGAGAACCGGTTTGAAATAACAGCCAGCGTCCGGATTGCATGAGAAGCTGGAAAATTTGAAATTCTAGTGAAATCATTCGTGTTAACCAATTTCGTTTCTCATTTATTGTTCGAACATGTCCAACTGCACCAACTGCGTTCTCGGTTGTTTCAGCGTATTCTACAAGCATTCGTAATGCATGTGGTTCAGGCTGATTGTCAGCATCATATACACAAAAATATTTACCATTCGAAATGCTAAGGCCATAATTTAATACGCGTGATTTTCCTTTTGGTTCGCCTGGAGGAACGCGGATGTGACGAATATGAGCATAATCCCTATCGAATGCATCTCCAATTTCGGGTGTTTCGTCCTGTGAGTTATCATTTAATAGATAAATGGTGAGTTGACCTGGATATTCAATCTTGACCATTGCTTCTAGTGTATCTTTCATAACGATCCCTTCGTTATGTGCTGGAATGAAAATATCGACACTCGGATAATGTTCCAATACACGTTCTTTCTTCTTTCTATTTCGATGAATCAGCCCTGCAATCGTTAATAATGAATAATAAGCAAGTAGGGCTGAAAATAAGAAAGCAGTACAAATTAAAACATATTTAATAGAGAAGACGATGCTAATTAAAAAGACAAGTATGCAAAATAGGAGAAAGAATAGGAAAATAATGAGTGTCATCATAGTCATCATAAGGGACTAGACTCCTGTCCATTTACTTGCTTTTGTGTGATTTGAATTTGTTGTATTGCATCGTCTGTTAACGATTCTTTCATTTTCGGATATAGTCGATTCATGACAATTTCAGCGCCAGCTATATCTGTATTTTGAAGTAAAGTTACTAAAGTATTATGATCATATTTTCCCACAAGGTCAAAATCACGTCGTACAGTAGAAAGTAATAAAGAAGCTATACGATCCATAACACTTTTCTTTGTATGTTTACTAAAAGAGATGAAATCGAAATAGATAATTATTCCTGTCTCGCTGCGACGTTTCATGGCAGCAATTAACAAAGTTTGACGTCTTTCAAATTCTGTTCTTGTTAGGAGTTTTGATTCACCGATGTACTGTTCTAATACCTGTATTCGTTCGGTTAAATTTTTATTTTCCAGAATCACTTGTTTTAACATATAAGTTGAAATATATACAAAGAAGAAGTTAGCTACCGTAAGGAAATGCGTAATCATATACTTCAATTGTAGGGATGTGCTTCATAAATAAACCCATGACTGATAGAATAAATAAAATACAGAAAGAATCGTCCCAAGTATAAAGAGTACAAAAGCCTGTTTGTCTGGTATAAATAAAAACAGTATGTGAACGAGGACATAGGAAATTGTAAAGAGTATAGCGTGTTTATATGCTGTTATATATATGGTTGTAAAATAAAATAAAATTTGTACAATCCAAAGTAGTAATACTTTTATAGAGTTATGTTTCATTTGATTCCCCCTCAGGCTCGTATTTGTAGTATGCACAGTTTTATAAGAATGAGTCGTATTTGTTTTTATTTGCATATATGAATGTTAAGGTGATTGTTCTTTTGGAAGTTTTTTGGTGGAAGAGGAGTGTACGAATCAAAAACAAAAGCCCATTCCAATGATTTGGAATGGGCTTTTCATTTTATAAGAACATCATACCTGCAACTGCTGCGTTTAAGAAGTTCGCTAATGTACCAGCGATCACTGCTTTAATCCCTAATTGTGCAATTTGTTTTCGGCGCGTTGGAGCAAGTGTTCCTGTTACACCTAATTGAATTGCAATAGAAGAGAAGTTTGCAAAACCACAGATTGCAAATGTTAAGATCATAACGGTCTTATCAGAGAGCTCTGACATATGTGGTCCTAGACTTGCATAAGCAACGAATTCGTTAATGGCAAGTTTCTGACCGATGAAACCAGCTGCTTGTACAGCTTCGTTTGGTGAAATCCCGATTAAGATAGCGAATGGTGATAATAAATAGCCAAAGATTAAATCTAGGCTTAATTTAATATGGAACAAAGAACCAACCCATCCTAATAGGCCGTTCAGTACAGCAATTAATGCGATGAAAGCCATTAACATTGCCGCTACGTTAATTACGAGGTGCATCCCTTCAGATGCACCTCGTGCAGCTGCATCAATAACGTTTGCATCTTCACGTTCGGTAGAAAGCTTTACGTTGTTATCTGGTGTTTCTGTTTCCGGCATTATTAATTTTGCAATTAATAAACTTGAAGGTGCTGCCATGATTGCCGCTGCTAATAAATGCTCAAGCGAAATTCCCATAGCTGCATAGCCGACAAGAACGGATCCAGCAACCGCTGTCATACCGCTTACCATAACGGCAAAGAATTCACTATTTGTTAAGCGTGCTAAGTACGGTTTAATTAAAATTGGTGCTTCTGTTTGTCCTAAGAAAACAGTTGTTACAGCATTTAAACTTTCGGCTTTAGAAGTTCCGAGAAGTTTACTTAATGCACCACCAACGATACTTACAAATTTTTGCATAATACCAAAGTAATATAAAATGGCTACTAATGAACTAATAAATACAATTGGAAGTAGTGCTTGAATTACGAATACAAATCCCCAAGGGCCTTTTGTATTTACTAAGTCACCAGCGACAAATTTAATCCCCTCATAAGAAAAGTTAATTAGACCCTGGACGCCATCAGAAGCGATCTTTAATCCAGCTTTTCCAGCATCCCATCGTAATACGATGAAGGAAAATGTAATTTGTAGTGCTAGCGCAATTAAGATTGTGCGCCAATTAATAGCTTTGCGATTGGAAGATAATAAAAATGCGATTGCTAATACTCCAATCACACCGCCAATTCCCCATAAAAAATTCATGCAGTGTAAATCTCCTTTCTCATAGTAAAAAAAAGTATAAATAACGGATGTCTATACTGCTAGAAACATAACATCTTAAGTAACTTACCATACCGGGCTTCTGAGGTCAAACATCCATATAAAAGTTTAAATAAAAAGAAAATTCATTAAGAAAACACATATAAACAGGATGAAGGAGAAATAGGTTATATCTATTCGGGAGGAGATATGTATTATGGTAACGTTATAAAATATTTTTATAGAATATAGTGTATGAAATGAAGAGGAAGTAACATATTTTAAAACAAAAAAGAGCCTTCTAGCAATCTAGAAGGCTCTGAAACTATCAATTAAGGTGCTTTCGTGTAACCTAAGAAATGATTCTTCCAATAAGAGTTACTTAATGAAGCAACAGCTACACCGTTATCTCCAGCTTGGATAAATGATCCGCCACCAAGATAAATACCCATGTGGGAAGGACCTGATTTATAAGTGTTTTGGAAATAAATTAAGTCGCCTGGCTGTGGATTTGAAGTCTTTGGTAGGCTGCTCCAATATCCTGCCACACTTTGACGGCTAATGTTATGACCAAATTTCTTATATACATGGAAAATATAACCGCTACAATCCACACCATTAGCAGAAGTTCCGCCCCATACGTATGGAACACCTGCCATCGATTTTGCATATGCAAGGATCGATGAGTTATTACCACTATTATTTGTATTGGTATTGTTTTGCATGTTAGATGGTGTGTTAGGTTTTGTTTCTACAGCACCACCAACTGGTGTTTTAGATAAGAAGCGAGTTCCGATATAACCAGTTTGTCCGTTATAGTTAATTTTACTCCAACCAGAGTTTTCAGAAAGTACTTGAACCTTATGGCCGTGAGGAAGAGCACCGATAATTCGGTAGTTTGTACCTTCGCCGCTACGTACATTGAGGGCGGAGGCATTTACATAATAATCTCCAATCGCTCCCTGCGTTTGAGGTGCTTGTTGTTTAGGTTGTTCTGGCTGAGCGGTTCCGCCCTTAACAAATTTTACAAATTCACTACTCACATACCCAGTTTGACCTTGGTGATTAATTTTAAACCAACCATTTTCGCTACCAATTACGTGTAATGTTTGTCCGTTTAATACACCACCGATTACGCTATGGTATGTAGCTGGACCCGTACGAACGCGTAAAGATGTTGCATTTACAACGTAAGTTCCGCCAGTTTGTACAGTTACATGACTACCATTTTGATATTTTGGCTCTTCTTGACTTCCTTGAATTACATTGTCGTTAGAGCCACCTTTTGTTACATAGTCTTTACTAATGTAAGCTGATTGTCCTGCATAGTTAATTTTAAACCAATCTTGAACTTCACCAACAACTTGTACAACTTGTCCTTTACGAACAGATCCTAAAATAGTGTGAGAAGTGCTAGGCCCTGTACGAACGCGAAGAGAAGATACGTTTACCGTATAGTTTCCGCTTGCTGGTTGTACAGTTGCAGAATTACTATTGTTATTTGCAGAGTTAGCGCTTGCAGAAGCACCAGATACAAATTGGCTGCTTACGTAACCAGTTTGTCCATTATGGTTAATTTTAAGCCAGCCATTCTCTTGACCGATTACGTGTAATGTTTGCCCTTCGTACACACGACCTATAATAGAACTAGAAGTGCTAGGACTTGTACGTACACGCAATACATCAGCAGTTACTTTGTTGTTTCCACCTGTGCTTACATTTGTTTTTGCTGCACCGCCTTGTGAAACGAACTCACCGCTAACATAACCAGTTTTTCCATTTAAGTTAATTTTGAACCAACCATTTTCTTGACCAATAACATTTAACTTCTGCCCATTGTATACGCGAGAGATAATCTGATGAGAAGTACCAGAACCTGAACGAACGTGTAATACATCAGCAGTTACAGTGTAACTTGAACCATTTGATGTTGCGACTTGAACGGATTGTGTAGCAGGCTTTTGTGGAGTTTGCTCTGGGGCAGCTTGAACACTATCAAGTGTTGGAGCTGCTCCTCCTGCTACAGACACCGCCGCAAGACCGGCAAGATATTTTTTCATGTTTTGTCGATTCCTTTCTGTCTGTAGTATAGTGAAGAAATATTTACCAACTGTTAAAAATTCTAAAAGGCATGTCGATTACTGTCAAGACTTATGAAGGAATCTGAATATGACAAAAAGGTTACAAAACAGAAATAAAGATAGATTCTTCACACTGATTTTTACTTAAAATACATATATTTGAAAAAACGAACGAAATATTATTCGTATTTATGGAAAAGAAATGTCAGAAGTTGTGAAGCTCTGTACGAACGATTTTTGTAATAATTTCGTAATTGGCCCCACATGTCCATTTTGAATTGCAGTTCCATCAAGATGCGTCATCGGTAAAATTTCTATCGTGGTTCCTGTAAAAAAACATTCATCTGCATGATAGACATCGCGAATACTAAATAGCTCCTCTTGTACAGGAATCTTTAATTTATTTGCTAAAGATAGCGTATATTGGCGTACAATTCCATTTAAGATTAAATGATTCGCGGGGTGTGTATAAAGAGTACCATTTTTTATGAGAAAGAAATTGGAGTGACTTCCTTCTGTAACGATACCGTTTCGAACGAGAAGAGCTTCTTTGCAACCTTTACGTTCTGCTTTTGTATAGGCTAATACGTTCGGTAATAAATTAAGGGATTTAATATCGCAACGTAACCAGCGCACATCTGGTTCTGATATCGCGCGTACTCCATATTCAATCCATAGGGAAGGGCGTTCTTTTTTCGAGATATAAGCATAGATTGTTGGAGGTAAATCAAAGGAAAATGCATGTGTACGTGCTTGAATACCGCGGGAAACTTGTAGATAAATCGTCCCATCTTCGTGAAAGTGATTCTTTTCGATTAATTTGTAAAGTAATACAATGAGCTCCGCTTTCGAAAAGGGGAGTGATAATTCAATTTCTTCCATTGAGCGATAGAGCCTTGTTAAATGCGGCTCCAATAAATGAAAGTTTCCTTTATAGAGCCGAATTACTTCATAGACACCATCGCCAAATTGTAATCCGCGTTCTTCTAAATCTATGTATGGATTTTGTTTGTGTGCATCAATAATTCTCTCGTTCCACAGTATAAATCTTTCATATGCCAAATTACATCCCATCCTTTCCAAATCACATACGTGATGAGTTGTGTTTCTCATCCTGTATAGTAAATGTTATGAAATATATTTGTATGTTGTGATTTAGGAGTGACCAATATTTTATATATAAGCGAGTATTGTTATTGTATTTTGTATATACAAATTCGAAAATGAGAAATAAGAATCCTGCTTTTGAAATAAAAAAAGCAACATTCATACGGAATGTTGCCAAGGAGGGTAGTTATATTTCATAGGGACATTGTCTTATTAAAGGCTCGGTGAGTGACAAAGCACAATGCCTTTTCCAGACAATTAGTGTCACTTCTGTAACACTAGAAAGTTGTGAACAAAATACGAGAGAAGAGAATGGTTTGGAATGTTGTTTACAAATTCAATTATAAAGATGTTTCGTGAATTTAATGTAAATATTTAGTGAAGATTATGTAATTTCAGCATAAAAAAAGAGCTGAGATTACTCAGCACCTTTTTTGTCTTCTTTAATAATTGTTTTTACTTCACCTGTTTTAATTTTGTTGCTTTCTGAGAAGCGAAGTAAGTCTCCTTCGATGAGTTGATCGGACATGCGAAGTTCATTTTGCGCACGATCAATTAACGCTTGAGATTCTTCTTTTGGTAATTGTACAACTTCGCCTGTCATACGGTCGTAGAATGTATTGTTTGCATACATATATTTATCTGTAACGAAACTACCATCGCGGAGAACAACGAATCCTTTATAATCTGGTGAGAATACGTCATGACCAAAGCGTACATCATTACTTGAGTCAACACCAAGTAAATTTAGAATGGTTGGTTTAATGTCAATTTCACCAGTTGGTTTTGAGATTGTTTTACCTTCTTTTTGACCTGGAACGTGAATAAACATTGGTGTCTTTTGTAAGTTCATATGGTCAAATGTTGTAATTTCTTCTTTTCCTAAGAACTGTGCCATAGCACGGTTATGGTTTTCAGAAATACCATAGTGGTCACCGTAGAATACAATAACAGAATTGTCATAAATGCCTTCTGCTTTTAGACGTTCAATAAAATGTTTCATTGCTTCGTCTAAGTAGCGAGCTGTTACCATATAGCGGTCAAATACTCCATCACCAGAGTTGTAAGGTTCAATTAATTTCGTATCTTCATCATATGTGAATGGGTAATGGTTTGTTAATGTTAGGAAGCGAGTATAGAATGGTTGCTTCACTTGCTTTAACATATCAATAGATTGATCAAAGTATTCGATATCCTTTAATCCCCAGTTTAATTTCGTTTCTGGTGTAATCTTATAATCAAGTTCGTTGTAGTAACGATCGTATCCTAATGCTGGATACATTATGTTACGGTTCCAGAATGTTGCATTGTTTGCATGGAATACAGCTGTGTAATATCCTTGCTGACGTAGAATTTCTGGAGTTGCTGTAAATTCATTGTTACCGTGTGTGAAGAATACAGCACCGCGATCAAGTGGATACAATGATGTATCTACTAAAAATTCAGCATCTGATGTTTTTCCTTGCCCAGTTTGATGGAAGAAGTTATCAAAGTAATAACTTTCTTTTATAAATTGGTTTAAAAATGGTGTAACTTCTTGATCGTTTACTTTTGCCCCAATTAAAAACGTTTGTAAGGATTCAAGAGAGACAACGATTACGTTTTTCCCTTTTGCAATCCCAAACATGTTTGGATCCGGTTTGCTTTGTGTTGTTTTCACGTAGTTTTCTGTTTCTTGCAGTTTGCTACCATCAGCGAATGCTTTTTGTGAACTTGATTTTGCTTGTAACCCAAGGTCATACGCTTGGTGAGCATATAAACCTAAGTTTTTAACAAGCATAACGCGGTCAAATGAGCGTGTTAATAACTCTGGACGTTCTGTTTCTGCTAGACCTAAGTTTGCAAAGAAAATGGCAATCGTTGATACAAAATATAAAGAACGCATTGGTCGTGATACACGTTCCGTTTTTGCGAAACCTTGCTTTTTCTTAAGCAGAACGAAGAAAATTACAATGTCAACAAAAGCAACGATGATTTTGTAGTTAAGAAGTTCTTTTACACTGGACCCTAACTGTCCGAAGTTAGACGTTTGTCCAAGAACTGGTAAAGTAACAAAGTCGTTATAAAATCCATAAAACATTACGTTACCAACTAGAATGATTGTTAACACAAAATCAATTCCAAGTGCTATATAGTTGCGTTTCTTTCCCTTTACAAATAATGCAAGACCTACAAGCAGTAATGATGCTGCTAGTGGGCTAATAAACAAGATAAACTCTTGCATGAAAGATTCAAGTTTCAAATCAAAACTTGTACGTGTAATGATGTAAGTTTTTAGCCATACAGCTAAAGCAACAAACAAAGTAAAACGTACATTATGAAATTGTGATTTTAAAGATTCCTTCATCCATTCCACCCTTTCTCTATCAGGCTTGGTCGATTTTGGAGCGAAAAATGCTAAAATAAAAAATACATAGTTTCTTTTGCTATGAGCAGTATTTTCTATTTACTCATATACGACTTTAACTATGCATACCCTTTTTGGTTTCTTTGGTTAAATCATAAGTATAACGTCATTTTTGTATTATACAACAAAATTCAATTCTGAGAAACACTATAACATTTGACATTTTTTTGTATTTTTATTGTGACTGCCAAAAAAACTTTAACATTGGTTTATATGTTCGTCAACTAGAAAATATAACAAAGGTAAAAGGGATGTTAAGAGAAATTTAACATTTTATATTGAGAAATATAAGGGAAGACATACTATGTAATCTAGTAGAAAATGATTATACGAGAACAAGCATATGAAAAGAAATAGAACACTTGTTCTTTTGAGGTTTGTCTGTTAAAATACAATTTGATTGGTAAAATCTATGTATATGCGATAAATGTTTTGCAATGCAAGAAGATTGTTCTTTGGAAGCATAACAAGATATGGAGGCTTTTATATGGAAAGAAAATTTTCAGTGGAAGCATTTTGGAAGAAAATAAAACATGTAGCCAAACAAGCAGGTCAATCTGTCATTTATGCAAGTTTATTGCTGTTTTACGTGTTGCAAAGGCAAGATGTTCCAAAACGAGTGAAGGCTACAATTATTGGAGCGCTTGCTTATTTTATTGCGCCGATTGATGCGATTCCTGATTTCATAGCTGGCATTGGTTATACGGATGATTTAGGTGCATTAACGGCCGCATTATTGCAGGCATCCATGTATGTAGATGAAGATGTAAAGGAAAAAGCAAAAATGAAATTAGCCAATTGGTTTGGTTCAGGCATAGATACATCGTTTATCGATCAACATTTCAATCAATAGGTAAGAATTGTCCTGTACTTAGAGGGCAAACATAAGCGAGGAGTGCATTATGCCATCAGGAAAAACACATACGAAAATCAACTTACTTTCTCTTCCGATTGTTTTGTTTCTGCTTATTTCGTATGGTCTAACAAATTTTGATTTTCTCTTAACGTTTGCCATTGGCTTTTTAGTAGGTACATTTTTTTTAACACCGGATTTAGATATCCATAGTAGTGCTTATAATAAATGGGGATTACTTCGAATTTTTTGGTACCCGTACCAATGTATTATGCCTCATCGTTCTTTTTTGACTCATACAATTATAATTGGTGATCTCATTCGTATATTGTACATGTTACTCGTTTTCTCTCCACTTTTATACATAGTCAATCGAACTGTATTGGATGGAAAATTAGTTGATATGGCGAAAGAACATGAAGTAGGATTGATAACATTTGTACTAGGAGTTATTGCTGCTAGCACATTGCATATTATCGCGGATCAATTCAATACACGACGAAGAAAACTGATGAGAAGAAAAAAGAGAAGACGAAGAAGGTAGAACCTGTGTCACAAGGTCGTAAAAATGACTTTTTGACACAGGTTTTTCTTTTGTGTTAGCAGTATAAAATCACAAGTCTTTTTTAAAAAGGGAGTAAAGCTGAAGAAGAAAGCAGACAAATATCAATTCGTGTGCACAATGAAACATATAATCAAACGTTTGTTTAAAATGAATTCATCGTACTCTCGTTTCAAATAATAAAATTTTCAAAAAGCGTTTTTAAAATAAAAAAGGATGTGGTAAAGTATAGATATAAATGAAAACGTTTTCTTAAGTGTTTTATTTTTATCTTAAAGGTATGATGACCATACAGTATGCTGATAAGGTTATGGATATGTGAAAAAGGGATTATAGAAAGGGAGAGGGACAATGAACACATGGACACAAGTTTATGATCCGTTCGGGAACATTTGGATTTCCGCAGCGGTGGCACTTATTCCAATTATCTTTTTTTTCTTGGCTTTAGCTGTTTTTCGTATGAAGGGGTACGTAGCAGGATTTATTACCGTTGTATTAACAATTTTGGTAGCGCTATTTGTATATAAAATGCCATTTACAATGGCGATGGCGGCAACTGGATATGGTTTTCTATATGGGCTATGGCCAATTGCTTGGATTATTATCATGTCGGTATTTTTGTATAAAATTTCTGTGAAAACAGGACAGTTTGATATTATTCGTGCATCTGTATTATCGATTACAAATGATCATCGTTTACTTGTCATTTTAATTGGTTTTTCATTTGGAGCATTTTTGGAAGGAGCAGCAGGATTTGGAGCACCAGTAGCCATCACAGCAGCGCTTCTAGCAGGACTTGGCTTAAATCCTTTATATGCAGCAGGTCTTTGCTTAATTGCAAATACAGCGCCAGTAGCATTTGGAGCAATGGGAATACCGATTACAGTTGCAGGGCAAGTAACAGGTATTGATCCTCATAAAATTGGACAAATGGCTGGGCACCAATTGCCATTCTTATCGCTATTTGTTCCGTTCTTTATTGTATTTTTAATGGATGGTTTCAAGGGAATAAAGCAAACATGGCCGGCGTTATTTGTAGCGGGGGGGTCTTTTGCAATTACACAATTTATTACAGCGACATTTTTAGGACCAGAACTTCCAGATATTACATCAGCGCTTGTCAGCTTAGTATCTTTATCGCTATTTTTAAAAGTATGGCAGCCAAAAGAAGTGTATCAATCGAATCAAGCAAATGTGGAAGCTGCAGCAACAGCGGAAGCTTCATCGATGCCAAATTTAACAGGTAAAAAAGTTGTGAAAGCTTGGTCGCCATTTATTATTTTGACTGCTATGGTAGTGATTTGGAGTCAAGATTTCTTTAAAGCATTATTTGCTCCAGGCGGGGCGTTAGAAAGTTTTGTCATGAAGTTTGAAATTCCGGGTCTGCACAATTTAGTCATGAAGGCAGAACCAATTGTAAATAAACCAACGCCTTATGAGGCTGTATTAAAATTTGATATTGTATCGGCAACCGGAACAGCCATTTTAATCGCATGTATCATTTCCATTTTTGTATTAAAAATGAGTGCAAAACAAGCGGTTGAAACATTGAAAGAAACATTACAAGAATTAAAAATGCCAATTTTATCTATTGGGTTTGTATTAGGCTTTGCATTTATTGCGAATTATTCTGGTCTATCATCTACACTTGCACTAGCGTTAGCTGGAACAGGAGGATTATTCCCGTTCTTCTCGCCATTTCTTGGCTGGATCGGCGTATTCTTAACAGGATCAGATACATCGGCAAATGCGCTATTCTCGAACTTACAATCGATTACAGCACAGCAAGTAGGTGTAAAAGAAGTATTACTTGTTGCGGCAAATACGACAGGTGGTGTAACGGGGAAAATGATTTCTCCGCAATCGATTGCAATCGCGTGCGCAGCAGTAGGACTTGCAGGAAAAGAATCCGATTTATTCCGCTTTACAGTAAAACATAGTTTGTTCTTTGTCATTATCGTTGGAATTATGACGTATGTACAAGCTTATTATTTAACGTGGATGATACCGTAAAAGTGTAAATTGATTTGCATTTTTCAGATTATAGTGTATGATAGAAAAGTATTGAAAATTAAATCAGTGATAAACTAGGGGTGCCCAATGTATGCGTGGGCTGAGAGAGAAGTACGCAAACTTCTTAACCCTTTGGACCTGATCTGGCTCGTACCAGCGTAGGGAAGTTAATGGCTTTACATAATGATGACTTTTATGAGCCAGGTCCTTATTTTCTTATGGACCTGGCTCTTTTTCATTTTGCATGCGCTGGTTACAAGTTGAATCTCGTCCTTGTCACATGTAAAGCGGAGCCGACTGTTTCGTCTTAGTGTATAAAGTTCTTCCGCATAGAAAGTGTTTTTTTACTTTCTTGTGCGGAAGATTTTTAGACGTGAGGGGCTAGAAGGTGAAGCTGGATTCAAGAAATGCGGAGCTGACTGTTTAGCAGCTGAAGGGAGAATCGAATTTTTCTAGGTAAAGTAGATTTCTTGAAATGATAAAGGGGAGGAAACAAAAATCATGGAACAATCTGTTTCAGCTGAGCAAATTGAATTAAAGTCGAGTTTACCAGGGAGTAAGAAAGTGTATGTGGAGGGGTCACGTGAAGGTATGAAAGTGCCGATGCGTGAGATTGAATTAAGTGACACAAACGGAGTGCCAAATTCCCCGATTCGTGTATATGATACGAGCGGTCCCTATACGGATCCAGAATATAAAGTGGAACTCGAAAAAGGGATTCCAACTCCTCGTCGCAATTGGATTATAGAACGCGGAGATGTAGAGGAGTATGAGGGACGCGAAATCAAGCCGGAAGATGATGGTGTAAAAGCTGCTTCGAACCATACACCTGTGTTCCCGCAAATGGATCGTAAACCTCTTAGAGCAAAGAAAGGTGCGAATGTCACGCAGATGCATTATGCTCGTAAAGGGATTATTACATCTGAGATGGAATATGTTGCAATTCGTGAAGGGGTAGAACCGGAGTTTGTTCGAAAAGAGATTGCCGAAGGACGGGCCATTTTACCAGCGAATATTAACCATCCAGAAGCAGAACCAATGATTATCGGCCGTAATTTCCATGTGAAAGTAAATGCGAATATCGGAAATTCTGCTGTTTCGTCTTCGATTGCCGAAGAAGTAGAAAAGATGACATGGGCAACGCGCTGGGGTGCGGATACAATTATGGATTTATCAACGGGGAAAAATATTCATACAACGCGCGAATGGATTATTCGTAATGCCCCTGTACCAGTTGGGACAGTGCCGATTTACCAAGCGTTAGAAAAGGTACAGGGGATTGCTGAAAACTTAACTTGGGAAGTATACCGCGATACATTAATTGAACAAGCGGAACAAGGTGTGGATTATTTTACAATTCACGCGGGCGTATTATTGCGCTACATCCCGCTCACAGCAAAACGCATGACGGGAATTGTTTCGCGCGGCGGATCAATTATGGCGCAGTGGTGTCTATACCATCATAAAGAAAACTTCTTGTATACTCATTTTGAAGAAATTTGTGAGATTATGAAACAGTATGATGTTTCCTTCTCTTTAGGAGATGGGTTACGCCCAGGATCTATTGCAGATGCAAATGATGAAGCTCAGTTTGCAGAGCTTGAAACGTTAGGGGAATTAACGAAAATTGCTTGGAAGCATGATGTGCAAGTCATGATTGAGGGGCCAGGGCACGTACCGATGCATTTAATTAAAGAAAATATGGAGAAAGAAATAGATATTTGTCAAGGTGCGCCTTTCTATACGCTGGGGCCTTTAACAACAGATATCGCACCAGGTTATGATCATATTACTTCTGCAATTGGTGCAGCGATGATTGGATGGTTTGGGACTGCGATGCTTTGTTATGTAACACCGAAAGAGCATTTAGGATTGCCAAATAAAGATGATGTTCGAGAAGGTGTGATTACTTACAAAATTGCAGCGCATGCAGCTGACCTTGCAAAAGGACATAAAACAGCGCAACAAAGAGATGATGCGTTATCAAAAGCGCGCTTTGAATTCCGTTGGCGCGATCAATTCAATCTATCGTTAGATCCTGAAAGAGCAATGGAATTTCATGATGAAACATTGCCAGCAGAAGGAGCGAAAACAGCTCATTTCTGTTCGATGTGTGGCCCGAAATTTTGTAGTATGAAAATTTCACATGATATTCGGGAGTATGCAAAAGAAAATAATTTAGAAACGACAGAAGCAATTGAAAAAGGAATGAAAGAAAAAGCAAAAGAATTTAAAGAGGCTGGTAGTCACTTATATCAATAATGACGTTCGATGTTTTTGAGAGTTGTTTATAGCAACCTTCTCATGTATGCAAGATAGGGTATGAATGTTCTAAAAATAGAAATATGTACGATTTTGAACACCTTTTCCTTCATTGATTACATGTACCTAACTTTATAATAGAGAAGCCCCCTTTGCTAAGACGGTAGCAAAGGGGGCTATTGTGTTTTACAGATGAAAGAAAGAGAATAATAAGCTGAGAGTTACTTTGAAACGGTCTTTTTGCATGTCTTACTTCTCCTTTAAAAATGTTCGATCCTTTAGGAAGAGGTTCCAGAAGAAGATAAAGCCTGGAAGTAAGATTGCGATACCGATTGCATAAAGGATAAGTAAAGCATAGAATGTTTCTTTCGTTGTAAAGCTTGTGAACACGGTGATATCTGGATAAATAATATATGGTAAATGGGCTACGCCATAGGCATAACTTGCGAAAGCATATTGAGCAACGACTGCTAAAACAGCAATGCGAGGCCAACCGAGAGAATCGTGCTTTTTATTTGACCACCATAGAGAGGAATAACCGATAACAAATAAAATAATAGATATCGTGAACCATGGGAATTGTTTCATTAATCCTTGCATAAGCCAATGTGTTTCTGGATCCATGACCACAAGGGCAATGATAGCCGTAACAAGAGTAGCTGGTCCGAGTATAATGGCATTCCGTCTATAAAGACGGTATGTATCTTCTGAGCGGCGTTCTCTAGCAAAATCAGCTAGGAAAAGTGAAGATAAAAATAGCTCAGAAGTTAATCCAAATAGCATATAACAATAAATAACAGGACTGGATAAAAGTTTACTATATAAGAGAACTTCTTTGCCTCCGCTCGTTGAAATATAGGCACCTTCTGTTACTGGTAAAACAGTAATCAGTAAGGCTGGAATAAGCAATCCTGTAATACCGGAAATAAAGCGTAAAGTATGTTCATATTTCGGGACAGAATAGGCAAATACCATAAATGTACTACGAATAGAAATGAGAACTAAAATGAGTGTAACAGGTACAAACATGACGGTAGCGAGTGTAAAAGCTGCTTTAGGAAAAAAACCAAGAAAAGCAACGACAACAAATACGAGAAACGTATTCGTCACTTCCCAAGTTGGTGATAAATAACGGTTAGCAAGTTTAGCAGCAAGCGTTGGATGTTTTGCATACACCATGCCCCAAAAACCCGCTCCAAAATCAATGGAACCTAAAATACTGTATACGAAAATAAGAGCCCATAAGATGATGATGGCAATACTAGCTTCATGCATGCGAGTCTCCTCCTTGCGGGTGTAAATCATTTTTTAATGGATGTCTTTTAAAGAATGTTCGAAGTACAACAATAGTTAAAAGACCGAGTCCAATGTATAAAATAATAAATAAGATGAATAATGGTCCAACGAAATCGGCACGTGTGGCCGCGTCAACGGTCCGCTGCATGCCGTAAATAGTCCAAGGTTGTCGGCCGCTACAGCTAAAGATCCACCCAAATTCAATGCCAAGCATCATAATCGGTCCGCATGCAACAGTAGCCCATAGTAACCATTTTGGTAATTGTGCGCCTTTCTTTCGATAAATAAAGTACCAGTAAAGAAGTGCGATTACTGCAACTGCAAAAGTAAATACAGCTGAACCTACCATTAAGTTGAAAAAGGTGTGTGTATAAAATGGGGGCCATGTTTCCTGTGGGAATTCATTTAACCCTTTTACAATCGTGTTAGGATCGAGGCCAACTAATAAGCTCAGCATATTTGGAATTTCTAACGCATATCGCAGCTTATTGGTTGCGGAATCTACAAATCCACCAATCGCAAGGGGCGCATGTGATGTCGTTTCAAATAAAGCTTCTGCCGCTGCTAATTTTTCTGGTGAATGGTTATGTAAGGCAATCGCAGATTCGTGCCCAGAAATCCACATAATTGCTCCTGTTATACACGTGACGACAAGTCCTAAAAATAACCCTTTCTTATGATAGACAATTTCTCGCTTGCTCGTATTTCTTTTTAATAATTTAAAAGCCCCAATCGCCGCAATAACAGCTGCACCTGTTGCATAAGCTGTAATTACGACATGAAAGGAACTTGTGAAAAAGCTTGGGTTAAAGAAAGCTTTCCAAGGGTTTACATTGTAGACAGAACCATCTGGATTCATAGAAAATCCCGCTGGTGTATTCATCCATGTATTTGCTGATGTAATTAATACAGCGGAAGCAGTCGCACCAAGCATGACAAGAAAGAGCGAAACAAGTCTCATCATTGGAGGTAATTTATCCGCTGCGTATACGTAAATAGACATAAATAAAGCTTCTAAAAAGAAGGCGAAAATTTCAATCTGAAAGGGAACGGAAATAACTTGGCCGACAATTTTCGCGAATCCAGGCCAAAGAAGTGAAATTTGTACACCTACAATTGTTCCAGTCGGAATCGCCACGCCAAGAAGAATAGCGAAAGCTTTTGTCCAACGCTTTGCCATGATGGCATAATCGGAATCTTTTTTTAAGTGGTATAATACTTCACTGATGAAAATCATTAAAGAAAGCCCGATTCCAAGCGTTGCAAAAATGATATGGAATGCTAATGATGATCCAAAGAAAGCCCGTGATAATGTAACAGTATCCATAATTCTACTCCTCTACATTTTTGCCATTATTTTCTGATTGGATTGGTAAATTTATTCAAAAAATCTTAGAATATATCTGTATTTTAAAAAATGAATATGATAGTATTATGTTGAAAAATTCAGAAAAAAGAAAAGGAACATTTCGTTTGTGTTTTAGAACAAAATCTTTTATAATTCTTTTTGCGAACATAGGTTCTGTTTTAGGAGTCAGCTGAAGCAAATAGAGTAAAGAAGTTCATATGAAACGGAGGAGATGTTTTATGTATCCTGAGGTCATTAATAAAATGGCGTTTTCAAAAAAACATAAAGACTTGTTACTAAAATTATATAATAAAGAGATTACACGGAAAGAATATGACCATCTTGTACAATCATTATATAGACCTACAAAAAAAGCGTAAGGAAGAGCCTGTCTAAAAGTATAACTTTTGGACAGGCTTTTTTTAATAAGTATTTAGTCGGTTCACGAATATTTATCTTAATTGAAAAAATATAGTATAAAGATTTTTCGTTCATGTATGTTCCTATACAATTACGGTTAATCTGATTGAGGAGGTGAGAGAATTTGAACAAACGCCTGTACATTTGGACTGGAATAATTGTGTTATTGTTGTTGGGGGGATTAGTTTTTTTGACTGCATTCCAAGGGAACCGGACTGAGCACTTTATTTTGAGGCATATGTTTAACGAAAATGGTTCAATTGCGACATATCGGATATCTGATCCAAAAGAGGGGAAGAATGAGGCCACTGGCCGCGAAGCATTGTCAGAATCAGCGGGGCTTTGGCTACAATATGCTCTTGATCAAGATGATCAATCGTTGTTTGACGAGCAATTAAAGGTGCTTCAAAATTATTTCATACAGAAAGACTATATTGTTTTATGGAAAATTTCTGAAATGGGGAAAAAGCAATCCGCAACAAATGCACTTATTGATGATTTACGCATTATCGAGCAGTTATATCGTGCATATGATATGTATAAAGAAAAACGCTATAAGCGTCTTGCTGATCAATTGAGTGATGCTGTACTTCGTTTCAATAAAAGAGGAAAGCAGTATGTTGATTATTATGATGCGGACAATCGCATACAAAATAACTTTTTAACGACATCTTATATAAATCCACATGCTTTTTATTATATGAAGAAATATGGAAAAATTTCAGCGACGCATTATGAAGAAATCGTTCAATTTTTAGCAGATTACCCGCGACAGAATTGGGCATTTCCAAAAGAATATAAAGAAGATGGTACATTTCGATATGACAAGATTGTAAACTTAATTGATCAATCCTATGCAGCATATCACCGTAGTTTGGGAGGAATTACATCAGAGGCTTATTTTGCATTTATTAAGAAGAAATTCCAGCAAGATGGAAAGTTATACGGTCGTTATCATTTAGAAACAGGAGAGCCAGCAGTTGACTATGAATCACCAGCTGTATATGGATTAACAATTTTATATGTATTGAAAACAGGGGACATAGAGTTTGCGAAAACATTGTATGCGCGGATGAATGAATTTCGAAATGATAGTGTATTCAGCAGATTTTACGGTGGCTATGTAACCGGAAAAGATAACAATACTCATATTTTTGATAATATATTACCGCTCTTGGCTGAGACGGAATTGAATAAGAAGAAGTAAAAAACAATGCCATCTTCATCTGAAAAGATGGTATTGTTTTTCTTTTTATTACCTTGATTTATTGTATATAATAAGGAGCTTTGCAGTACTTTAAACGCGGGAAGCATTTTATATGATGACGTTCATCTTCTTTTCAATAGATGAGATGATGTGAAGGGCAAACAACAGAAAAGCAGAGGCCTGCTGCCTCTGCTTTTTTGTGAAATATTATGCGAATTTATTTTTTATCCAATTCTTTCCTTCAACAAGACGAGCTGTCATTACGGCACAAGCGTTATCTGCTGTTACGTTTAACATTGTTGCTGGTGGATCGATGATTGTACTAATTGCCGCAATAATTGGAAGAGCTTCTGGTGGAAAGCCGTATAGAGAAACAATTAACATTTCACCAATCATACCGCCACCAGGAATTGCGCCCATTACGGTTCCTACTAATAGGGAAACAACAAGTGCAATCGCTAATGTCTTTGGACTTGAGAAGTCCATATTGAAAATCCCAAATAAGAACGAGATTTTTAACACACCACCTAAAACAGAGCCATCTTTATGAAGTGTAGAGCCAAGAAGGACAACTGTTTCACGAACATCAGAAGAAATTCCCATTTTTTTCGTAGCTTCTAGGTTTGCTGGAATACTTGCGGCACTACTACAAGTTGCAAGTGATGTCACTGTAGGAGAGACCATGTTCTTCCAAAAGATTTGTACGCCTTGTTTGCGGCCTGCAAGGTAGGCATAAAATGTAAATGCAATAAAGAAATACACGAAAGATGATGGATAATATACCATCGCAGCGCGGAAATATGTTCCGAGAAGCTGCGGTCCAAATTCACCAACTAATGCGGCAAAGTAAGCTCCAAGTCCAATTGGAGCGTAATACATAATGAAAGATACGACTTTCATTGAGATTTCAGCACCAGCTTGTAAGAATGTTGCAAATGGTTTTCCTTTTTCACCAACCGCTGAAGTTGCAATCCCCATTAAAATAGAGAAGAAAATAAGAGCTAACATATTTTCGCGAGATAGCAACTTAGAAAAGTCTGATACTGTAAGAATACCAACGATTTGCTCAGCAACACTAGCCCCTTTTTCAACTTTATCAGGCTGCGTTAGTTCTAATACAACACCTTGTGCAGGTGGGAAGATTTTCACAACAATAATCATAAAAATTGCAGCGATAATACTTGTAAATAAGAAAGTCCCAGCCATGCTAGATATAATTTTTCCAAAGCGTTTTAAACCATCCATATTGGCAATCGATGATGCGATACTAAAGAACACAAGAGGTACCACAATCGTAAACATTAAGTTTAAGAAAATGTCACCAAGCGGCTTTAAAGCAACCGCATCAGTGCCCATGAAATACCCAATGAAGCCACCAATTAGGATGGAAGATAATAAAATAATGGGAAAGCGATAAGCTTTCATATTTATACCCTCCTATCAAATAAAAAATCATACTGAACTATTATAGCGAGTTGCAGCTCTCTTTACTAGGAAAATACAGATAGATAGAATAGCGTGAAAACAGGGAAATTTTTGTTTTTATGCTTGGTATAACGTATGAACTCTTGACAGATATCTTGGTAAGCTAGTAGCTACTTAGATTTATCATAAGAAAGAAGCACTTCCAAGATACAATGAGTTTATAGTAAATTGATTCGGAGAAAATTGGCAAAAAGCATTAGGGTATCCAGTTGGAGTAACATTTAATATAATGTCTTTAATAGAAAGTGTTGGAATCGCTTACATTCCAAGCGAGTAGTATAAAGTAGATGCGCTGGCGGCAGGGGCATGATCACTTACTTTTTTTACTCGCAACGCCGCATTAGGTGACACATATTATATCTTATGCGCAAGAGAGCATAATTCCTACGGCGTTAATGGGGAGCCAAAGGTTACTTTAAAATGCCAGAAACAGTTCCGTCAGTTGTTATATGATCATTTGCAGCGCTTGCTTCAGATTTTGGTTTAGAACAAACAAGTTTCTGAAGCCTTCATAATATAGTAGGAGAGGCTTTGCAATAGAGTAGGGAAATTGTGGCGAGACCGAGCGGTGCAGTTGTACCGTGGACGACACTGATTCTTTTTAGCGGTTGTCTTACGAATTGTGAACTTTGTACTCGCGTTTTTCATTGATTTGTCGTTCTTGAACATGTGAGACAAACAAAAAATAGCTGAAGAAAAGGGGAGTAGGGAATTCAAATGGATACGTTAGAAACGCAAGCTTTTCATTTAATTTTACACGGAGGAAATGCAAGAAGTTATGCGATGGAAGCAATCAGTCATGCTAAGCATGGAGAATTTGAGGAGGCAGAAGCTAACATACAAAAGGCGCTTCAAGAGTTACAGAAAGCTCATAGCTTACAGACAGATTTAATTCAAAGAGAAGCTGGCGGAGATCAAACAAAGGTTACATTGCTTATGGTTCATGCACAAGATCATTTAATGAATGCGATTACAGTGAAAGAATTAGCTAGTGAGTTTATTGCATTATATAAGAAAATAGCGGAAGAATAGAAAAAACCTGTGCTTTTGGCACAGGTTTTTCTGTTTCCTCTTCGCAATATCAAATATATCGGCGATTCTCCCCCATTTATCGGCGCAAGTTAAAATATATCGGCGGTTCGACACGAGATATCGACCAGTCGACAAATTTCATATCATACCGTTATGTGTTAAAAGTGTGTTATCTCACAACACACTATCCATATTTTGGCGACACACTAATTGAAAGCGGTAACACACAATGGAAATACATATAAAAAGTGTTGATTTTTATATGTTTATAAAAGTTGGCACGAGAATTGCATAAATAAAAGACGTAAAGAAAAATAAAAAATAATTTACAACTATAGGAGGACTTATTTATGAATATTTTACTTTGCTGTTCAGCAGGAATGTCTACAAGTTTACTAGTTACAAAAATGGAAGCCGCTGCAAAAGCTCGTGGTCTAGAAGGAAAAATTTGGGCTGTATCCGGTGATGCAGTAAAAAACAACATTGATGAAGCAGATGTATTATTACTGGGACCGCAAGTTCGATACATGCTATCTTCTTTGAAATCGCTTGCAGATGAAAAGAATGTTGGAATCGATGTAATTAATCCAATGCACTACGGCATGATGAATGGAGAAGCAGTATTAGATCAAGCGTTAACACTTAAAAAATAATTAGGGAGGGAAATGAAATGCAAAAGTTTATTGCATTTATGGAGAAGTATATTGTTCCAGTTGCTGGTAGAATCGGATCGCAACGCCATTTAGCAGCGATTCGTGATGGATTTATTGCGGTTATGCCATTGATTTTAGTGGGGGCGCTTGCATCACTTGTGAATGGTTTTCCATCTGAAGTTTTCCAAAATTTTATGAAAGATACATTTGGTGAAGTTTGGAAAGATGTTGGGGGCGGAATGTGGACTGGTTCATTTGCAATTTTGGCGCTGAGTGTAGCATTTACGACAGCTTATAACTTAGGGAAATCTTATAATGTGGATGGATTGTCAGCAGGTCTTATCTCATTTTGTTCTTTAATTATTCTGACTCCCGTAACTCCAAAAGAAGGCGGTTTGAACTTCCTTTGGACAGGTACTCAAGGTTTATTCGTAGCAATTATTGTTGCACTTCTTGTAACGGAAGTATTTCGCTTCTTTGTACAAAGAGAAATCACTCTTAAAATGCCAGATGGGGTACCACCAGCGGTTATTCGTTCTTTTGCCGCATTAGTTCCAGCATTTGTTATTTTAACAGTTGTATCATTTATTGCATTAGCAGTGAAATTAGCAGGTACAAGTGTTCATGAGTTCATCTTCCATACACTTCAAGTACCATTACAAAACTTAGCAGGTTCATTACCAAGTGCAATTATTGTTGTTTTATTTGTTCATGTACTTTGGTTCTTTGGATTACATGGCCCAAATATTGTGGCAGGTATTATTGAGCCATTGTATTTACCGGCATTAGAGGAAAATGTTAAATTATTCCGAGATGGCGTATCTGCTTTTGATGTTCCGAACATTGTTACAAAGTCATTCTTTGATACTTTCGTATATCTTGGTGGTTCCGGAGCAACATTAGCATTCTTAGTTGTTGTACTAATTGTCGCAAAAAGCGCACAATTACGTGGTGTATCTCGTCTGTCAATTGGACCGGGTGCATTTAATATTAACGAACCAGTTATTTTTGGTACACCAATTATTTTAAATCCAATTTTGTTCGTTCCGTTTATTGTTACACCAATTGTACTTGTTATTACTTCTTATACAGCTATTTATTTCGGATGGGTACCAAAAACAGTTACAATTATTCCTTGGGCAACACCACCAGTTATTAGTGGTTACCTTGTAACAGGGGGACATATTTCTGGTGCAATTCTACAATTATTTAACTTTGTTCTTGCGATGGTGATTTACTACCCATTCGTTGTATTATGCGATCGCTCTGTTGTACGCACTGAAAAGGCAGCAGCGCAAGGAAACGATCAATCTGTACCTATGTAATCATGATTGTTCTCACAGGTTCATATAGTCTGTGAGAACAATTACTTTCTAAACAAGAAAACATCTGGAAGAACATTAAAATAAAATAATAACAATGTAATAGAGAGGTTCAAGCTGAAAGGGTGTCAAGCTTGAATGAAATAGAGAGGGCGGTAATGATGATGACTACAGCAGAACAAATTCCATTTCAATTAATTTTACACAGCGGAAATGCAAGAAGTTATGCAATGGAAGCATTGCAATATGCAAAGCGAGGAGATTTACAAGCGGCAGATGAGGCAATGGGGAGAGCGAAAGAAGCGATTAATGAAGCACATCATTTTCAAACAGAACTCATACAATCAGAAGCAAGAGGGGAAAAAACAGAGATTAGTGTCCTTTTAATTCATGCACAAGATCATTTAATGAATGCAATTACAGTAAAAGAATTAGCAACAGAATTTATTGATCTATATAAAAAGCTAGATGCGAAGGGGGAGTAAAGTATGGAAGGAATTAAAATTGCTACAATTGGTGGTGGCTCTAGTTATACACCAGAGTTAATAGAAGGATTTATTAAAAGGTATGATGAATTGCCAGTTCGTGAAATTTGGTTAGTTGATATTGAGGCTGGAAAAGAAAAGTTAGAAATTGTTGGTAATTTGGCGAAACGAATGGTGAAAAAAGCTGGCTTACCAATTGATATTCATCTTACATTAGATCGCCGTGCAGCATTAAAAGATGCAGACTTTGTTACAACGCAGCTCCGCGTTGGTTTATTAGAAGCGCGCGCAAAGGATGAAGCAATTCCGTTAAAATATGATGTAATCGGTCAGGAAACAAATGGCCCTGGTGGTCTATTTAAAGCGTTGAGAACGATTCCTGTTATTTTAGATATTTGTAAAGATATGGAGGAGCTTTGTCCAAATGCTTGGTTAATCAACTTTACAAATCCAGCAGGCATGGTAACGGAAGCTGTGCTTCGTTATACAAATATTGAAAAGGTAGTTGGACTATGTAACGTTCCAATCGGCATTCGTATGGGTCTTGCAAAACTTCTTGAAGTGGATGCAAGCCGTGTACAAGTTGATTTCGCAGGTTTAAATCATATGGTTTACGGATTAGATGTGTATTTAGATGGGGTAAGTGTGATGGATCGTGTGTTAGAACTTGTAACGGATCCAGAAAACCAAATTACGATGGAAAATATCGCTGCTCTTGATTGGGAGCCAGATTTTATTCGTGCACTGCGTGCGATTCCATGTCCATACCATCGCTACTATTATAAAACACGTGAAATGTTAGAAGAAGAAAAACAGGCTTCTTTAGAAAAAGGAACACGTGCAGAAGTGGTGAAACAATTAGAAGCAGATTTATTTGAACTATATAAAGATCCAAACCTAGATATTAAACCACCGCAATTAGAAAAAAGAGGCGGCGCGTATTATAGTGATGCGGCATGTAGTTTAATTACATCTATTTACAATAATAAAGGTGATATTCAGCCTGTAAATACGAGAAATAACGGTGCAATCGCAAGCTTACCGCACGATTCTGCTGTTGAAGTAAACTGCATCATTACAAAGGATGGCCCAAAACCAGTGACGGTCGGTGACTTACCAGTTCCAGTTCGCGGTTTAGTACAGCAAATTAAATCCTTTGAACGTACAACAATTGAAGCAGCTGTTACAGGGGATTATCATAAAGCACTGCTTGCAATGACAATTAACCCACTTGTACCATCAGATAAATTGGCAAAACAAATTTTAGATGAAATGTTGGAAGCGCATAAAGAACATCTTCCGCAGTTCTTTAAAAAAATAGAGAAATAAAAGCGGTGCTTACTAAGCCCGCTTTTTTTCTTGAATCAGGAGGGGACAGGATGATTCAATTAATTGTAAACGCAGATGACTTCGGTCTTTCAGAAGGGACAAATTACGGGATTATTCATGGTCATATAAATGGAATTGTGAATTCAACAACAATGATGATGAACATGCCAGCAGTAGAGCATGCGGTTCGTTTAGCAAATGAATATCCATCATTAGGAGTAGGGGTACATCTCGTTTTAACTGCTGGAAAGCCGCTCCTTACGAACGTTCCATCCCTCGTAGATGAAAAAACGGGATTATTTCATAAGCAAAGTATTGTAAGAGAAGAGAAATTTAATCCAAAAGAGGTTGAGAGAGAATGGACTGCCCAAATTGAAAAGTTTTTATCATTTGGATTACGACTCACGCATCTAGATAGTCATCATCATATACAGAGTTTGCCCCTCTTACATGATGTCATGAAGCGATTGGCAGCTAAATATAACGTGCCCGTTCGGCGCTGCGAAGGGGAAAGAGCGGTGTTTCCATTTTCAGATGTGTTTTTTTGTGACTTTTATAGCGCTGGTGTGCAGAAAGAATATTTTCTAAAATTAAAAGAACGTGTGAAAGATGAGCAAACTGTGGAAGTTATGGTACATCCAGCCTATATTGATCCGGAGCTGATGAAGCGATCTTCTTACGTGATGGACCGCGTAAAAGAACTGCAAATTTTAACGGAGACTCGCTTACCAGAAGGAATAGAGCTTGTAAAATTTTAAGAATGAAAAAAGGCGGCTTCATAAAAGAAGTCGTCTTTTTTCAAAGGATTATCTAAAGAAAATGAAAATTTAAGTGCGTGATATAAGGCGGGTCGTTGCTTTGTAAAGGTTTTATAAATGCATGAAACGGGGAATGCAAGGGAAAAGGTCATAATTGATTATGCCTTAGCAATAAATTAGTTACAGGAGTGTATCAAGTAAATTTTATATAAGGAGAATGTTGCGTGTATGACAAAACATTTCTTTGCTAGATTAAAAGGAGAGAGGGAAGTCCCCCCTGTAAATACGAACGCTTATGGTGTAGTCGAGCTTATTTTTAATAGTGACTTAACGAAAATCCATTATAGAGTAATAATAAAGGAAATAGAGAAAGTGACATCATGTCAAATCCATCTCGGAAGAAAGAATCAAGTGGGGCCAGAAGTTTTGTTTTTATATGGACCGGTGAAGCATGGGATAAGTGTAGATCAAGGAATTGTTAAAGGAGCATTAACGACTGAAGATTTAGAAGGGCCTTTACAAAGACAGACATTTGAGCAGCTTTTGAAAGAAATCGAACGTGCAAATGCATATGTGAATGTTTGTACGGAAACCTTTAAAAAAGGGGAGATACGCGGAAGAATAAGAAAGATTAAGAAACGCCCGTGAAGTTTCACGGGCTTTCGTTTGTTTCATGATCTTTTTGCGGTTGATTCTTGATGAAGAAGTCCATCACATAAAATACTTCATCATCTGGAATGTTTACTGTAAATGTATTTTCAATTGGTTGCAGCGCTTTTTTTACTTTCATGTACATCCAGTATTGATCTTGGCGACGAGTTTCTCGATCTGGATAAGGAAGGAGACTCTCTCCTTTTTGAAGACGGTCAATCATACAGCTCATATGTAGGATGACGCCCATTAGGCTATCGGGATTTAGCTGTAAGGAGGTGAGCTCTTGAATTGTATTTAATGTATAACGAATCGTCTTAATCATGAGTGCTCCGTCATCTCGCTGCATTTGTTGTCCGAGAATATCAGCCATTTTAGCGTATGTTTCTTCATACGTAATAAGTTCTTGAATTGGCTGAATGGCTTTATAGTTTACGATATCTTGGAAATGGTAAGTTAAGCATGGTACTTGCACATCGAAATTGGTCACAATACAAATGATATTTCGTTCCTTTTTTATATTCTCAAGCATCTTTGTTAAATCTTTTTGATGAACGATGCTAATGGGGATAATTTCAATTAAATTTTTATCAAAGCGCAAATAATTTTCAAGCATCTTTTGAATAGCAAGCGCGCTTCCTTCGCCAGTTAGGCAGGCCGTTAAAATAACGGATTTCATTGGAGATAGTGGTTTTTTCTTTTCTTCGTGTACGTGTAAATAAAAAGGTGTTAAATTTTTTACGGTTTCATATAAAGCATCCAATGAATAGCCGAGCTGGGCCTTTCGAGCGGCTTCTAATACATGCGGTGTACTCGTCATAGAAAGGACGCGAACTGGAATTTGAAATTCAGTTTCTAATATATCCCCTATATAAGCGAGCGATCCCATATCTACAAGTAAGAGAAGTCCGTTTATATGTTCAAGTGTTCGCATATAGACTTTCACGCGCTCTAAAAAGCTTTTTGGCGATTCGTGTAGCGGCATATCGATGCCAGTTACTTCATGCATACCAAGAAGTTCATTGGCGACATTAGCCATTTCAGTTGCAATACCATTTCCGTGAGCTAAAATTAAGACTTTTACTTCTGCTTGTGAGGCAGGAAGTGGATCAACAACGAAAAACATTGTTAAAAATCCAGCTTCGTCAATTGGCATCGTGATTTGTAATTCGTCTTCTAAAACTTGAAGGCACTTCATTGCTACAGAGAAAGCTTCTTTATATTTTGTTCGAATTTGGTTTAGCTGTGGGTGATGGATTTGTTTCCCACTTCGTATCCGTTGTAAAGTTGTCTGTACATGCAAATTTAAAGCAAGAAATACCTTTTCATCAAAAGTCTTAGATAAGTGTTTTTCTACTAGTGAGGCAATTTTTTCACATACAGAAACAATGCAATGGTCCACAATTTTAAATACATTTTCATGATTGGTTGTTTTAGACATTTGATGAAAATATTGAACGAAGAAGCTTTGAATATCATTTTCAATGAGCAGCTCTAGTTCAGCTTCTTCAATACCTTGAGCTTGAAGTTCTTCATATTTATGATCGATGTACTCATAAATAGATGTACGTTGATTGTCTAGTTCGTGCTTGCTCCACCCTTTATCACTTGTAAATAAAAACGTTTCATTTGGCACTTGGTATAAGTGACGGCTTTTTCTTTCAATAAAGAGCCCTTCTTTTATATACCATGGCAAATCGGTACTCGAGACGCGGACAGATTCTCGTTTTTTTGTTACAAAATCAGAATAGGCTTTTGCACATGCGATTTGGACGTCTGCTTTCAATTGTCCGATATTATTTGGACATTGATAAAAGACGAGAGCGCGCATTGCATTTGGACTAACATGTATGTTTTTTCTGAGACGAATGGCTTCATTTGTAAAAAAAAGCTGTAAAAGTGTAAAGCGTTCTTCATATGTTCGTTCGCGAAGCGGTGGCAATGTGATAGTCATTGGAATTCGTCTTGTAAATGTTTTTAATAAAAATGAATTTGGTTCTTCTGTTGTTGCTGCAATAATTAATACTTTTGCCTTACGTTCATTTTCTGTTTCGCCAAGGCGACGATAGACACCACGATCGATAAACGTGAAGAGCATTTCTTGTCCTTCTGGCGGAAGACGATGTACTTCATCTAAAAATAAAATGCCTTCATGGGCCTTTTCAATTAATCCTTTTTGCTCATTTGCACCAGTGTAAGCACCCTTTTTGATTCCGAAGAGTTGTCCAAGTAAAAGCTGTGGATTATTCGCATAGTCAGCACAGTTAAAAATAATAAAGGGTGCGTCTTTTTGCAGTTGATTGACTTCAATTGCGTATTCGTGCATTAAGGAGGCAAACATAGATTTTCCAACACCTGTTTCTCCAAGTAGTAATGTATGCATACCATTTGGCGGATAGAGTACGGCAGCTTTTGCTTTTTCAATTGCAATTTTAAGACTTGTGTTTTCTTTTGCGAAATTGTCAAGTGCGGTGCTACCCGTTGAAGGCGTTTCCAATAGATGATTTAACTCTATATAGAAACGAACAGGTCTTGTATTTGTTTTACATAATCGTCCATCTTTCACGAGTTTATTTAAATCGCTGCTCACATTTGCACGGTCTAGCTGTAAAAGTGTAGCCAAATCAGATGCTGTTACACCCTCTGTGTAATGCCCCTTCTGTATTGCATCATAGATGAGGTCAATTCGTTTCATTTTTCTTCACCTCGAAACTTCATCACTATTTAAAATTGTACACAAAAATGAGAAGGGTGGAAAGAGAAAAAACAAACAGCTCTAGTATATATACTAAAGCTGTTACAATCTTGTGTCTTTCCAAAAGTTTACCTCTACATGGGAGGAGGGACTATAAGAAAGAAGTGTATAGCCCTTTGATTGAAGATAATCAATTACTTTAGGAAGGATTTGTACGGTGACACTTGAATCATGCATTAAAATTACTTCTACTGGTTCGTCACTTTGGTTCATCACACGTTCTAGAACCGCAGAAGGATTATTGTAGCTTTTCCAATCATATGTATCAATGGTCCAATCCCACAATTTATAATGAGCAGAAACGAGTGCATCTCGATAGTTCTTTTTTAAATATGGCATGCTGCCATAAGGAACACGAACGAGACGGGAGTTTAACTTTGTTACTTGCTGGACAATTTTTTGGGCTTGCATCATTTCAGAAATTAAAATGGATGGATCTCCAGTATATAGACGTTTTGCATCATGGGACATACTATGGAGTCCGATGTAATGTCCCTCCCTAATTAAACGTTTCGTTGTTTGGGGATAACGAGATACTCTTCCACCAATAACAAAGAAGGTAGCTTTTGCATTTTTTTGTTTTAAGATGTTTAAAATTTGTGATGTATATTTGTTTGGTCCATCATCAAATGTTAAGTACGCAATTTTTTGTGGAAGTGCAGCAGTCTGGATAGTAGAACGATGTTCAACTAGAGAGTTCGTCGCTGCTTCAATATAAGATGCTGTACATATCATCATAGCTAAAAGTATTATTATACATTGACATACTCGCTTCATCATCATACTCACCCTCAGTTTCGCAATCAAAGATGCAAGAAGGAATAGAGAGGTTCTTCTCATAATCTTCTTTATATGTATATTTTTATCCAATCTATTCACTCTCAAACGAAGTATATTTTGGAAATAAAAATAGCATCCTCTCTTAAAAAGAAAGGATGCTATTTGAATATTTCGTAGTAATAAAGGCAATACTATTATTATTCTTCACGTTTTTTCACTTTTTTATAAAAGGAAATAATTGGTTTATATCGTTCGTGCACAAGACCAATTATTTCAGCGACGATTTCAGTAAAGAAAATCAAAGCGAATAAAAGAATAATCGATAACCATAATGTTGCGCTCGTGAAGATAATGGCATTTACGCTAAAGAAAATGCCAAATGCATAAATGATGAGTACCGTTGTTCGATGCGAGAATCCCATCGCTAATAGACGGTGATGTAAATGCGATTTATCTGGCGCAGAAATTGGTTTTTTATTTACAATACGTCTAATAATCGCAAATGCCGTATCGAAAACAGGAACACCTAAAATGATAATAGGAACAATGAAACTGAATAACGTTACGCTTTTGTATAGTCCAAGTAATGATATAACAGAAATGCAATATCCTAAAAATAGTGCACCTGTATCTCCCATAAAGATTTTTGCTGGATGGAAGTTGTAGAACAAAAAGCCAATTGTACTTGCAAGCGCGATAAGTGCTAATGGTAAGATGATGACTGCCCCAGTTCCCATTGGACTGGTAAAGGCCATATATGCCAATGTTGCAAGAACAATGGAGGAAATACCAGCTGATAAGCCATCTAATCCATCAATTAAATTGATCGCGTTTGTAATACCGACAATCCAAAATACGGTAATTGGATATGCAAGTAGTCCAAGTTCTGTATCTCCTAAGAATGGAATATAAAGGACTTGGATTAACAGTTGACTCTTTGCAATTAGTATTGCAACTAATAGTTGTCCACCGAATTTTACTTTTGCTGATAATTCATACATATCATCTAAAATCCCAATGATAACGATGATAACAGCACCTAAAGTTATTGATAGCATTCTCTGCTCATATAATCCACTAACAATAAATCCTACAGCTACACCAATGAAGATTGCCAGTCCACCGAGACGAGGCATAATTTTTTGGTGTACTTTACGTGCGTTTGGCTTATCTGTTGCTCCAATTTTAAAAGCTAATTTGATAACGAACGGAGTGACTACGAGTACAGTAATGAAAGATGCCAAAACTGCATAAATCACTTGTGAGTTCATTAATACCCCACCTTTGATAATTTAACTTAATTTCTAAATGTTTTATCTGAAAATTATGATGTTTGTTTGCAGGCTCATAACATATGGTATCACAAAAAGAGTAGAATTCAATCTTTTTTTCTATTCACTGCAATTGGAAATAGATAAAATATATGACAAATATCATGTCAATGAAGTATGTTGTAACGTTTCTGTAACACTTTTTACTATAGAGTAAAAGGGGGCTTTTCATCCCTGATTGATGATTAGCCTTCATCAATCAGACTTTTACGTACCCCCTCATTTCCGCCTATTTTCCTTGTTTCTCTCTGAATCTTGAGGTAAGACGAGCCGTTTCAACTTCTTTCGTTTTATATGTGTAGTGACGTGCTACTCGTTTGTATCATAATTTCTTTACTATAAGTGTTACACGTTAGAATACGTACATTTCACGTTAAAATATGGAAGTTTACATAACATGTGACGATATATTTGTAAAAAATATAAAAAAAGAGATGGTTTTTTTTACAAAATTTTAAAAAAGAAAGAAAAGACGGTTCATATAATAGAAGTCGTATCTCACTTTTCCTTCATCAAA
Organism: Bacillus cereus group sp. BfR-BA-01360; assembly: GCF_022663595.1. Classification (NCBI taxonomy): domain Bacteria; kingdom Bacillati; phylum Bacillota; class Bacilli; order Caryophanales; family Bacillaceae; genus Bacillus; species Bacillus cereus group sp. BfR-BA-01360. The sequence continues at coordinate 8,223 of NZ_JAKUFV010000005.1, read as the reverse complement.
ATGATTGCTCCTATGTCGTATTTAGAAGTATCACGATTGTGTACTGATCTGTGAAAGGAGGAAGAACAGGGACCCTCTTATGTATGTCAGCACATTTCATGATAGTCACTCTGTGTAAAAAAATGAAATGAAAATTACAGTGGTGGGTGCGGGTTATGTTGGATTAATTACGGGGGTTGGGTATTCTGTTATCTGTTTTGATATAAAAAGAAAATAGAGCGAATACAGCAAGGAGACATGCGGATTTATGAACGGGGTTTGGAGCGCTTAGTAACGTTAATGAATAAAAAAGGCCGTTTCGCATTCACTTCTAGCAAAAGGGAGGCATTTACGCATTCGGATTACATCTTTATTGTGGTAGGAACGCTTTCTTTGCCAAATGGAACTGCTGATTTAACTTATATTCAGAATGCTTGTTATGATATTGGGACATATGTAAATCGAGATGTCATTATCATTACCAAAAGTAAAGTTCCTGTGGGAACGAACGAGTTAATAAAGAAGTGGATGTATAAGAATGTATGTAGCCAGCACCAAATAGAAGTAGTGTCAAATCTGGAATTTTTACGAGAAGGTTCAGGCGTATATGACTTTTTTTATAACAGATCTCCGTAGTGCAGAAATGATTAACTATGCATCGAATGCTCTTTTAGCTACAAAAGTTAGCTTTATTAATGAAATATCAAATATATGTGAGAAAACCGGGGCAAATATAATAGAAGTGGCGATGGATAAGCGCATTGGTTCTTCTTTCTTACAGGCCGGTATTGGCTACGGAGGATCATGTTTTCCGAAAGATACTAGGGCACTCGTTCAAATTGCTGGAAATGTTGCCCATGACTTTAAATTATTAAAGGCTGTCATTGAGGTGAATCATAATCAACAAAGATTGTTAATTGAGAAAGCAAAACAAGGGATAGATATGGAAGGAAAAAGAATAGTCGTGTTAGGAGCATCTTTCAAACCAAATACAGATGATATTCGAGAGGGCCCATCTCTTGTCATCATACAAGAATTAATCAAGATAGGAGAGAACGTCGTTGTATACGATCCACAAGCCCTTTCTCATCTCAAGCAAGTATTTGGTGACGAAATTCAATATGAAGCAATAGTTGGAGCTTATGCAGCGTTTATTGTAACAGAGTAGGAATCGATTCACAAGTATCCATTAGCAAGATATATTGCCTTTATCAGTTCCCGACAGAATACTTCCACTTCAAAGAATGTGTAGGGTGTAGCCCAATGAATAAGTGGGAGATGAATGTCGATTGGCATTAGCCAACATCTTTGCTACAATACATGTAGAACGAATTCAAGCGTGGTTGCTTGTTGCGTAAATAGAACTTGTCTGGTGGCTGTCGTTCGCCTACACCATTCGAAAGTCGCAAAAAGGATAAACTATCAAATCTGTGGCATGAAAACCAAGTGTCAGACCAAAAATAAGACTGTAAATATCATACGAATTTCGTATTAACCGTAGGAACTACGGGGGGAGCCTACTAAATAACCGATGGGTACATCGGTGTTCGTAGGAATCCCCCACTTCAAGCGTTAGCTAAGTGGGGGGAGTTCAATTGATGGGAGAAATTGTTATACTGATGAGGATGTGAAGAAACATAAAATCGATTATTACTCGATAGGAAGAAAGAGTATTTGTAATCGTAATGTTTCAATTATTGTCTAATGAAGCACTTACTTTTGCTTCGCTTTATTTTTGTCTATAATCAAGTATAGTAGTGACATTGTGTAATTTGTGAAAGAAAAGAGGCAGTGAAATGACTGAACGTTTAAAAGTAATGACGATTTTCGGAACACGTCCAGAAGCGATTAAAATGGCACCTCTTGTATTAGAGCTGCAAAAGCATCCGGATAAAATTGAATCGATTGTGACTGTAACAGCGCAGCATCGTCAAATGCTGGATCAAGTATTAAATATTTTTGGAATTACACCAGACTTTGATTTGAATATTATGAAGGACCGTCAAACTTTAATTGATATTACAACACGTGGTTTACAAGGTCTCGATCAAGTAATGAAAGAAGCAAAGCCGCATATCGTTCTTGTTCACGGTGATACAACAACGACATTTATTGCGAGTCTTGCGGCTTTTTATAATCAAATTCCTGTTGGTCACGTTGAGGCAGGACTTCGTACGTGGGATAAGTATTCTCCATATCCAGAAGAAATGAACCGCCAATTAACAGGTGTGATGGCTGATCTGCATTTTTCTCCAACAGCAAAATCAGCAACAAATTTACAAAAAGAGAATAAAGACGAGTCTCGTATTTTTGTAACAGGAAATACGGCAATTGATGCACTAAAAACAACTGTAAAAGAAACATATAGTCATCCTGTTCTAGAGAAGCTTGGTAACGACCGTCTTGTTCTTATGACGGCGCACCGTCGCGAGAACTTAGGTGAACCAATGCGCAACATGTTCCGTGCAATTAAGCGCCTTGTTGACAAACATGAAGATGTACAAGTTGTATATCCGGTTCATATGAATCCTGTTGTACGTGAAACAGCTAATGACATTTTAGGAGAGCATAATCGCATTCATTTAATTGAACCGCTAGATGTAATTGATTTTCATAATGTTGCAGCTCGCTCTTACTTAATACTAACAGATTCAGGTGGTGTGCAAGAAGAGGCGCCATCTCTTGGGGTGCCAGTTCTTGTTCTGCGCGACACGACAGAGCGTCCAGAAGGAATTGAAGCTGGTACATTGAAATTAGCAGGCACAGATGAAGAAACGATCTTTACACTTGCGGATGAGTTATTATCAAATAAGGAAGCGCATGATAAAATGGCGCAGGCATCCAACCCTTACGGTGATGGTCGTGCTTCAGAACGTATTGTAGAAGCAATCTTACAACATTTTAATAAATAACGAGAAAAAGAGCCGATTGAGTAGTAATCTGTACCCTTTGTAAAGGACATTTAAAAAAAAGTTAGGCAGCCGCGAGAAGATGATTTCTGTATTCAACAGGAGTCATCTTCTTTAAATTCCACTGATATCTATGCTGGTTATGGTATTTCATATAGTCTTTAATCTCTTGTTTTAGCTGGGAAAAAGATGTACAAGCTTTTATATGCGCTTCATCTTTAAAATGCCCGAAAAAAGATTCTTGGGGGGCATTATCCCAACAGTTCCCTCGTCTTGACATAGATTGTCCAAGCTTTAATTTTTTGACTCATTTTTGATAGATAGGACTTGTGTAATGAGCACCTTGATCAGAATGAATATAGGCATCTTTAGTTAATCGTACCATCTTATTCTTCTTTAGTTTGTGAAGAGTCGCCGTTGCGATATCTAGTGTAAGTCGTTCTGAAACATGATAGGCCAAAATTTCATTGGTGGATCCGTCTAAAATGGTAGATAAATATCCTTTCTGATTCTTACCATAAAACAGGTAGGTGATATCTGTAAGAAGCACTTTTCCAGGGGTACCTTGCCTGAATTCTCGCTTCAATCAATTTGGTACCACGAAATGTTCTTTCGTCGCTTTTATCATTCTTTTGTAAGGATTCGCTTTGCGGATCGGACAGATAATCCCGTATTTCTTCATAATTCTACGAATACGCTTCAAATTGTAGACAACTTGAAATTGACCCGCTAATGTCATTTTGATTTGACGAGCCCCTTTTTTTCGGTTTTTAAATCGAAATGCCTTTAATATCCATTCTTTCGTTATTTCATCCTGATCTATTCTGTTTTTTCGCTGCCTTTGCGAAGAAACAGAAAAATAATTATAGTATCCTGAACGTGAAACACCAGCGATCCCGCACAAATATTTCACCATATTTTTGAGGTTGTATGTTTCAATAATAGAACGAATTAACATATATTTTTGGTTAGGTCGTAACGTTATTTCTTTCTCATCCTCTCTTCCATAAGTTTTATCTTTGTTAACAATTCATTTTCAGCTTTTAATAGGTTTCGTTCCGCTTCCAAACGCGCATATTTCTCTTCTAATGTAGGAGAAGCATTGTCTGGTGGTAAGATGAAGCTTAAAACATATAAAGTTGAAGGAACAGAATATGTTTGGGGCGATGACATAATTAAAGTGAACAATACTTTAAACACATACGCTCAACAAAATCGTTATAAAACTAATCAGTATAAAACTCTATCAAAAATTGCATTAGCTGAAATGGCTGCTAAAACAAATGTGAAAAGTTATGATGAAATCTTAGTTATAACGGGCGTTCCAAGCGAGGAAATCGGAACAAAAGCCGTTGATGAAATTAAAGAAGTTTATCAAGGAGCTCATGATCTTGAGGTGAATGGTAAAAAAGTATCGATTAATGTTGTAGATGTTATTGTTCTTGCTCAACCGGTAGGAACAGTTATGAGCCGTTATTTAGATGAAGATGGATTTGTTGCAGATGATACTTATGAAGATATGACAGTAGGTATTATTGATATCGGAACTGGTACAACAGATTTAGATGTAATCTCTATGCTGCGTCGTGAAAAAGAATCTACTTCTGTTCCAAAAGGAATGCATGATGTTTATGAACCAATCGTAGCTAAAATTAAAAAAGAAACAAGTGCAACTATTAATGATTATAAATTAGAAAAAGTATTTGAAGAAGGTGCTTACCAAGCTTCAAAGCGTATGGATCCAATTGATTTTAATGATGAAAAAACTGCATCTATTAAAGAAGTTTATGATTTTATCGTAAACGGAGTAAATAATGCATGGAAAACATTTGACCGTTTTGATGAAGTGCTAGTTTCTGATGGTGGCGCGAATACATTCCATGAGTTATTGGAAGAATGGATTGGTAAAGTAACAAAATTAGAAGAAAGCCAAACTGCAAACGTGGAGGGCTTCTACAGATACGGTAAATTCGAGGTAGGAGAAGAAGATGGCGAATAAGACATACCTTCTGTCTTATGATGATGTATTAGATAAAGACATTAAAGAGTGGTTAGAATCTTTACCACGTAATAGAAAAGCTGAAATGGTTCGTGCTATTAGACAATACATGCATACAAGTGGTTCTATTATTATTTCTCCAATGAAAGAAGAAAAAGTAGAGCCTAAAAAAGTTGAAAGAAAACGTCCTAAGTTAGGTAGGGGCGGTAATTTCGAAAAAGAGTAATTACAACCGAATATAAAAAGAGAACGCTCTTCACAGCTTGCCGGCACGAAAGAGCGTTCTCTACACTTTGAAAATCTGAAAGGATGATTTAACAATGTCAAATACCCTATTCAAATTAACTACTAGTGAGCCTATTCTACCACAAACTCGTAGTAAAAAGGAACTGTTCGGAACAATCCGCTCATTCTTTGCGAAAAAGTGCCAGAGATTAAATGAGTGGTTTGGTATTGAAGAATGTAAATCAGATCGTATTTGGTACTATGGAACATTATCACTTATGTTATTTCTAAATTAATATATTAATATGGTCGTAATGTATGATATTACAAAAAAGAGGGCGCCACAGCGTCCTCTTTTTTAGGTATTTAAATATGTTCTCCATGATCAGTATAAACATCACCGTATTCGTATGCTGGTGCAGGCGGTCTACCATGGTCAAGAGCAACCACTCCAGTATTTCCATGTGCCTTATCTTCATAACTAGAAACATAATCTGGTCGTTGTGGTGCAGGCGGTCTACCATGATCAGCTTGTGATGTATAAGATTCTGCAAAACTTCCAATAGTTAAAACAGCAGCAAAACTAACAAATCCCATTAGTACTTTTTTCATTTTAACGCACTTCCCTTCTGAAGCAATTCTTTAGCATCATAAGATATATTAAAATATTGGCTAGCTTTCTCATGATTACCTTCTTGATAAAGTTTTTTCGCTAAAATTCCAGAGTACTCTTCAATAAAGCCATAAAGTTTTTGGGATTCAAAGTAATCTAGTCCATCTGCAATCGTTGTTTCTAGATTCTGCTTATAATTTTCATCATATTGTGCTCGAAGTATTCGTAAATGATGTGTATATTCAACATCAGCTAATTCAAAGCCTTCAGTCAAAAATTCTTGTGCTTTTTCAATTTCATTTACTTTGAAATGTTCTCGAGCCAGTAAGAATACAGTTTTATGATATGGTTTTTCAGATTTATATACATCCATTAAATGTCGAATTGCAGTTGCGGATATACCTTGTTTTGCATAAAGGAAACCTAAGTTATACTGAATTAAGGTAATTAGTCGAGTGCAGTTATGTTTTTTAGCCATATCCAAACATTTAACAAAAAGTTCTTCGCCTTGTTCAAACTGACTTAAAGTGACACTTGCCAACCCCAGGATTGTATCGCATTCAATTTGATTTATTACATAATCTTCATGTTTTTTGTATATGTCTTTTGCTTTCATTACATGCTTAATTGTTAATAAAGGTTGTTGAAGATGGTAATATAGTTCACCAAGTTTATAATTAAATTCAGCTTTTTCAATGTCATTAGGAATATACTCTAAAAGTCGTTCAGCTTCTTCAAATTGCTCCATAGCTTCCATATAGTTAGCAATCATGGTGTTATGCACAGCTTTATAGAAATGGTAGTAGTATTTTAAATACTCATCAATAGTTTTTGTTGTAAGTTTTTCAACTGCATCAAAATCACTACGAGTTACATATGATTTATTTATTAACACTTTATAACTATAATCCAATAGGGAATAATACAATAAGAGATTTTGATCTTGTAGATCTCGGTTTTGTTCGACCATTAAGACACTAATCTTTTCATCAACTTCTTCTTTCATTCTTGTTGCTTTTGTTATTTGCTTAGATAGAATAACTTTATACCATTCATTTAATAATTTTGTAACTTTCTCATTATTCAGAATTCTAATATCGCAATCTCCTTTATTTAGTTTATATAAAATCAATCATAACAAAGTTTAATTGTAATAAGTTGTAAAAAATAACTTTATAAATATAATTCTTAATTTTTAAAATATTTTTTATCAATTGACGTAAATTTATCGGTAAATTGTTAGATTGTAAAGATAGGATTATTTATATAAAAATCATTCTTAATCCAGTAATGACATGGTTTTAAGAAGGTTTGTCGAATTGTTTTGTGAAAATTTTAATCTGAATATTGTTTATTTTTTTGGATTTTATAGTCTATTATCAGGGGTGTGCTAGTAAATACCGGTAAATTAGCATAAATTTTCAAAAGAATGGAGATGTTATTATGGGTTATAAAAATTTATTAAAGAAAAAAACAATCCCAATGTTACTAGTTGGTGGAATGTTAGCTAGTACTGGATGGGGTGCAGGTAATGCATATGCAGATTCGCCTACAGCACCTGAAGCTGCTAATTCATCCGCAAAATTTGCAGGTGTAACATCACCTTTGGATACTTCAAATGCAGACTTTGAAGTATTATACAGCGAAACAGTAAAATTTGATGAAAATGAAAACGTTATTAATAGAGAGGTTTCAGGCACTGAAACTCGTACAAGTAATACGCAGGGAGTAATTATTGCTGATGGTAGTTTCAATTGGAAACATGCTAGTAGTAAAGATTCAAGCAATAGAATTAATAAAGACAGTTATAATGTAGGACTTATTTTAGTAAATGGATTATCTTCTTATATTCCTTGGAAACCAGTACAGGTTACAGCACAAGTAGTCGCAAGCGGATTAATGTATTTTAATCAACCTTCTGTTACGTATTATCATACTGAAGCATACAGAGATATCGATGCTGTTAACCATTATGTAAAAACAGTAACGGATACAATTAAAAATGGTAAGAAAGTATACACTGATACAAAAGTTATGAAATATACAAGATAAAAAAGAGAACCGAACTAGACTATTTATCTAGTTCGGTTTTCTTTTTATATAAACGATTTATTAAGTCAATAATCCATGAATTAATAATAACTACTGTGAAAATTACAAACAAAGCTACAATATTTTCATTAGAAGCTATATATGGTATAAACGTACCGCGCACTAAAAAGAATATAATTAGAGCGAATGCAATTGCCCAAATAAATTTTAACATTAATTCACCTCCTCTAAAAAATACAAAAGTAATTTTAAAATATAACTATTCTGTTTTGGAAATAAGATTCCTTTTAGTATGTACTAAGAATTATAGAAAAGGGGTCCAGAAAACGGATATTTTTTGTTCTGCATATCCATGTTTTGAGGTTGTATGTTTCAATAATAGAACGAATTAACATATATTTTTGGTTAGGTCGTAACGTTAGTTCTTTCTCATCCTCCCTTCCATA